>DATAWO010000015.1:0-55983 GCA_036267165.1 Rhizomicrobium sp.
CGGACAGGTCGTAATGGTCCACCGTGTTGAGGCGCGAATTCTTGACATAGATTTCGCCGCCAGTGGCCACGATCGAAACCGGGCTGGGCGGGCGAAAGGCGAAGCGGATCTGGCCCGGCTTCTGGATATCGACTTCGCCCTGGGCCACCCCGCCATCCGGACCGATCTGGATGAAGTCCGCCTTCAGGCTGTGAATGGCGTTGAGATAGGCGCTGACCTTGTCGAGATCGGCTTTCTGCTGCTCGGTATAGATCGCGCGCAGGATCGCCGGTTGACCCGCGCCCGACAACAGGACCATCAGGACCGGCAAAAAAATCAGGTGCGAACGGCGCATCAGGAAAGCTCGCAGGACATCATGGAGAAATTCGGGCAGCGGATTTGCGGCGCAACGGGGGGCAAGATAGGGTCAAAGCCCGAATAAGCAACCTTCCGATTTATGGCCAGTTCTTTTTCCCATATCGCTGTCCTGGGCGCGGGCGCCTGGGGCACGGCGCTCGCCCTGGCGGCCCGGGCGGCCGGGCGCCGCGTGACCTTGTGGGTCAGGGAAGACGATGTCCTGGCCGACATCCGGGAAGGCCGCGAAAACCGTTTCCTGCCCGGCGTGGCGATGCCAAAGGATCTCGCCGTCACTGGCGATCTGGCCGAAGCGGCAAAAGCCGACGCCATCCTGCTGGTGGTGCCGGCGCAGGTGCTGCACGGCTTTGCCGAAAGGCTGAAGCCGCATCTGGCAAAAGACCAGCCGGTGGTGATCTGCGCCAAGGGCATCGAGAAAGGCAGCGGCAAGCTGGTGACCGAAGTGGCGGCGCAATGCCTGCCGGAGACGCCGCTTGCGATCCTGTCGGGACCTTCCTTCGCGCGTGATGTGGCGCGCGGGCTTCCCACCGCCGTCACCATCGCCGCACAGAAAAACAAACACTGGGGTGACCTGGCGGCGAAGCTGCAGGCTGCGCTGGGCAGCGCCACCTTCCGGCCCTATGCCAGTGACGATATCACCGGCGTGGCGCTGGGCGGCGCTGCCAAGAATGTCTATGCCATCGCCTGCGGCGTGGTGGAAGGCATGGGGCTGGGCGAAAATGCCCGCGCTGCGCTTCTGGCGCGCAGCTTCGCCGAACTGGCGCGCCTGGGCGAAAGCCTGGGAGCCAGGCGCGAGACCCTGATGGGCCTGTCGGGGCTGGGTGATCTGGTGCTGACCGCCACCAGCCCGTCATCGCGCAACTTCTCCTTCGGGATGGAACTGGGGCGCGGCAAGACGGTGGATGATTTAAGCGCGCCGGGCCGGCCACTGGCGGAAGGCGTGGCCACGGCGCCGGCGCTGGCGGCGCGTGCGCACGCTGCGGGCATCGAGATGCCCATCGCCGAAGCCATGGCCGATCTCATCACCGGCCAGCTCGCCCTGGGCGAAGCGATGATGCGATTGATGAGCCGCAGGCTCACGACGGAGTAGGGGAAAGGTCATGAAACACTGGCTCTTGAAGAGTGAACCCGAGGCCTGGTCCTGGGAGATGCAGAAGAAAAATGGCGCCAAGGGCGAGCCCTGGAGCGGGGTGCGCAACCACACCGCCAAGCTGAACATGATGGCGATGCAGAAGGGCGATCTGGGCTTCTTCTATCACTCCGGCGATGAGAAGGCCGTGGTCGGCATCATGGAAGTGATCGGGGAATACCGTCCCGATCCCACTGACGAGAAGGGCATCTTTGGGCTGGTCGTCGTCAAGGCGGTAAAAGATATGCCAAAACCCGTGACCTTGGCGGACTGCAAGGCCAATCCGAAGCTGAAAGAGATGAGCCTGGTCACCAGCTTCCGGCTTTCGGTGCAGCCGGTCACCGAGGCGGAATGGAAGGAAGTCTGCAGAATGGGCGGCCTGAAATAGCTATTGGCCAGCGAACTTTTCGGCGAAGAAATCACCCTTGTTCCAGGACGGGCGCACATCGCCATCGGCCAGTTCGCGGGTGATGGCGTAATTCAGGCGGGCAAACTTGGCGCCCATGTCATAGCGGATGGGCAGGGAAAGATCGTCGCTGGGCTTGTGGTAGTGATGCGCCAGGAAGTCCTTGAAGGCCGCCTCGCCGCCATTGGCAAAACCGGTGATGAGGAAAACGGCCGGTATGCCCTGCTCGACAAAACGGTAATGGTCTGAGCGGGTGAAGACGCCCTCGTCCGGCATGGGGTCGGGCGACAGCTTGACGCCCATGCTTGCGGCGGCGCGCCTGACCGACGGCCCGACGCTGGAGCGGTCGGCGCCGAACGCCACCACATCGGTGAAGTCGTACGTCAGGATCGGCATGTCCAGGTCCACATCCGCGACAATGGCGGCGCGCGGCACCGTGGGATTGTGGGCGAAATATTCCGCCCCGATCAGGCCTTTTTCCTCGGCGGTATCGATCAGGAAGAGCACCGAGCGCCGCGCCGCCTTGCCGCCGAATAGCCGCGCCACTTCCAGGGTGGTGGACACGCCGGACGCGTTGTCGAGCGCGCCATTGTTGACGGAATCGCCATTCACCGGCGGGGTAATGCCAAGATGGTCGAGATGGGCGGAGAGCACCACATATTCATTCTTCAGCTTCGGATCGCTGCCCGGCAGCAGGCCCACGATATTCTCGCTTTCCACTTTTTTGATTTCGCTGTGCAACACCGCCTTCAGCGACCAGGGCAGCGCAAAGCCGCGCACCATGCCGTCATTGGTCTCGGCGGCGGCCAGGATCCGTGCGGTATCCTTGCCGAACAGCTTCTGCGCGCCTGCCACGCTGATCGCGCCCAGCGACGGCAAGGGCGCCGGCACGAAGGGCGCGCCGTCGGGCTTGCGCCAGCTCATGCCCCAGCTCTGATATTGCCGCACGGCATTGGCGAAGGGATGAAGCTTTGCATCGGTCAAGGTGTCCACCGAGATGAACCCCACCGCGCCATGCGCCAGCGCGGTCGCAAGCTTTGTCCGCGCATTGGTGTAATAGGCCCGCTCTTCCGATTGCAGGAATTTCGGCGATCCCGAAAGGGCAACCACGATCTTGCCCTTCACATCCAGGCCGCGATAGTCGTCGCGGCCGTGTTCGGGCGCCACCAGGCCATAGCCGACAAAGACCAGCGGCGCGTCCACCGCAAGATCGGCGGCCAGCGCATTGCCGCGCACCACATAATCAGCGCCGAACACCAGCGGCGTGGCATGGCCCGTGGCATCATGCAAAGTCAGCACGCCCTGGTCTTTGGTGCGGAACGCCAGGAGCGGCACATGCTGGAAATAGCCGCCTTTGTCGCCCCTCGGGACCAGGCCGATCTCTTTCATCCGCTGCGCGACATAACGGGCCGCCATGTCATATTCCGGCGTGCCCGCCTCGCGGCCCTTCAGCCGGTCGCTGGCGAGATAGGCCATGTCGGCCTTGATGTTGGCGGCCGCGGGATCGGGCTGGGCGGATGCGGGCGCGCAAAGCAGCAAGGCTGCCAGCGCCAGCCCCCTCTTCACAAATATCTCCGCATCACACTGGTATAGGGCGCAAAGCCCGCGCCTTCATAGGACCGCAGCGCGCGGGCATTCTTGGTGAGAACGCCCACGGTCAGAAGCTTGTGGCCGCGGCCGCGCGCCCAGTCCTCGCAGGCCGCGATCAGGGCGCGCCCATGTCCCTGGCTCCGCACGTCCGGCATGACATAAAGCTCCGCCAGGCTGCCATGGCGGCGTTCCGGCTCGACCACGAAAAGATGGCCTGGCGTGTCATGGGCGAAAGCCCAGCCCACAGGCTTGCCCGCCTCTTCCGCGATCAGGAAGACGCCATGGTTTTCGGCGCAGCGATGCTGCAACTCGCGCCAGTGATCCACAACGAAATCCGGGTCGCGGCGGCGGTCGGGCTCGAAAGCGGACTCATAGTCCTGCAGGCCCGCGATGAAGGAGAGGATCGCCGGTTCGTCGGCGGGCAGACGTGCTTCTCTTATGTTCATGGTCGCACTTCCACCGAAATGCCCGGGGGGGGGCTAATGATCCAGCGCCTTGACGATCTCTTCAGTCATCTTCTTGGCGTCGCCGAACAGCATCATGGTGTTGTCGTTGAAGAACAGCTCATTCTCCACGCCGGCATAGCCCGAGCCCATGCCGCGCTTGACGAACAGCACGGTCTTGGCCTTTTCCACGTCCAGGATCGGCATGCCGAAGATCGGCGACTTGGGATCGGTCTTGGCGGACGGGTTGGTCACGTCATTGGCGCCGATGACATAGGCCACGTCGGCCTGGGGGAACTGGCTGTTGATGTCTTCCAGCTCGAACACCTCGTCATAGGGAACATTGGCTTCGGCCAGCAGCACGTTCATGTGGCCGGGCATGCGGCCGGCCACCGGATGGATGGCGTAGGAAACCTTGACGCCTTCCTTCTTCAGCTTGTCGGCCATTTCGCGCAGCGCATGCTGGGCCTGGGCCACCGCCATGCCATAGCCCGGCACGATGATGACGCTGGAGGCGTTCTTCATGATGAAGCCGGCATCGTCGGCCGAGCCCTGCTTGACGGGGCGCTGTTCCTTGGCGGCTCCGGCCGCGGCCGCGGAACTGTCGCCGCCAAAACCGCCCATGATGACGCTGACGAAGCTGCGGTTCATGCCCTTGCACATGATGTAGGACAGGATGGCGCCCGAAGAACCCACCAGCGCGCCGGTGATGATCAGCGCGGTGTTTTCCAGGGTGAAGCCGATGCCCGCGGCCGCCCAGCCCGAATAGGAGTTCAGCATCGACACCACCACCGGCATGTCGGCGCCGCCGATGGGGATGATCAGGGTGATGCCGAAGATGAAGGCCAGCACGGTGACGGCCCAGAAGGTCCAGGCCTGCTGCGCCATCACGAAATAGCCGATCAGGCCGATGATCGCGACGAACAGCGCCAGATTGAGCAGGTGCCGCGCGGGCAAAAGGATCGGCGCGCCCTTCATGTTGCCATTGAGCTTGGCGAAGGCGATCAGCGAACCGGCAAAGGTGATGATACCGATGGCGACGCCCAGGCTCATCTCCACCAGCGACTGGGTGCGGATGGCCCCCGCCGCGCCGATGCCGAAAGCTTCGGGCGAATAGAAGGCCGCCGCCGCCGTCAGCACCGCGGCAAGGCCCACCAGGGAGTGGAAGGCCGCCACCAGCTGGGGCATCTGGGTCATGGCGATGCGCTTGGCGGTGACCGCGCCGATCCCCCCGCCGGCCGCCAGGCCCAGCACGATCAGGCCGATGGTCATGCCGTCGGCCGCATTCGCCACCCACAGCGTGGTGGCGATGGCCAGCGCCATGCCAATCATGCCGTTGCGGTTGCCCGCCTGGCTGGTGGCCGGCGAACTGAGACCCTTGAGCGCGAGAATGAAGAGAACCCCGGAGACGAGATAGAGAAGCGCGGCGATATCGGCCTTCATCTTACTTCGCCTTCTTCTTGTACATCGCCAGCATGCGGGCGGTGACCAGGAAGCCGCCGAAGATGTTCACGCTCGCCATCGCGAGCGCGCAGACGCCGAGTATCTTGGAGAGCCAGGAGGCGTCGGAGATCACCGGCACCGCCACCGCCACCAGCGCGCCCACCACGATCACCGAGGAGATCGCATTGGTCACCGCCATCAGCGGGGTGTGCAGCGCGGGTGTAACCCCCCACACCACGAAATAGCCCACAAAGATCGCCAGTACGAAAATCGACAGGCGGAAGACGAAGGGATCGATCATTTCCATGGCTGCCCCCAAAAATCCCTTCTAGCTGCGCGCCACCGGCGCGCCGTCTTTTGTCACGGCCGAGCCTTTGACGATCTCGTCATTCCAGTCGATGCTGAGCGCGCCTGTCTTCTTGTCCACGATCAGCGACACGAAATTGAACAGGTTGCGGGCGTAAAGGGACGATGCGTCCACCGCCAGCGCGCCGGGCAGATTGGTCGGACCCATGATGGTGACGCCATGGGCTTCCACCACCTCGTCGGGTTTTGAAAGCGGCGTGTTGCCGCCGGCCGCCGCCGCCAGGTCCATGATCACCGAGCCCGGCTTCATGGTCTGGATCATCTCTTCCGTCACCAGGATCGGCGCCTTGCGGCCGGGGATCAGGGCGGTGGTGATGACGATGTCCTGCTTCTTGATGGTTTCGGCGGTCAGGGCCGCCTGCTTTTTCTGGTATTCCTCGCTCATCGGCTTGGCATAGCCGGCCGCCGTCTGGGCGTTCTTGAACTCTTCGTCCATCACCGCGATGAAGGTGCCGCCCAGGCTTTCCACCTGTTCCTTGGTGGCGGGACGCACATCGGTGGCCGAGACAATCGCGCCCATGCGCTTGGCGGTGGCGATGGCCTGCAGGCCGGCGACGCCCACGCCCATCACCAGCACGCGGGCTGGCGCGATGGTGCCGGCCGCGGTCATCATCATCGGCATGGCGCGCCCGAAAGTGGCGACGGCGTCCACCACCGCCTTGTAGCCGGCGAGGTTGGCCTGGGAGGACAGCACGTCCATCGACTGGGCGCGGGAAATGCGCGGCAGCATTTCCATGGCGAAGGCCGTGACGCCCTGGCCGGCCAGCGACTGTATCGCCGCCTGTTCGCTATGGGGCGACAGCAGCGAAGCCAGCACCGCGCCGCTTTTCAGCTGGGCGATCTCCTCAGCGCCGGGCCCGCGCACCTTCAGGACGATATCGGCATCCTTGTAGGTCGAGGCCGCATCCGGAGCGATCAACGCGCCCGCGGCGGTGTAATCGGCATCGGCGATCTTGGCGCCTGCGCCGGCACCCGCCTGGACCACCACGTCCAGCCCGAGGCTCTTGAACTTTTTGACGGATTCAGGGGTCGCGGCGACACGCGTTTCCCTCTCTCGAGTTTCCTTCGGGACCGCGAGGCGCATGTGTAGCCTTTAAGGCTTAACCGTGAGTACGGAAAATCGCGAGGAAGACCATGATCAGCATGATGAACCCGAAGGTCCATTTCGTGCCGGTCAGGAAGCCCCGATAGGCTTTGACATGCGCGCTGATGTCCATGGTTCCCGGCTGATAGTCGGTTTCGTGCGCCATTCAGGCCCCCTGCGATGCTTTGAAGTTGGCGGGAACTATAGCAAAGGAGGCTGTTCCGGCAATGTGGTTTATTAAGCCTTTCCAGATGTAGGGTCTAACCGGGATATGCCCACCATCCAACGGTCTTAGGGACGCCTTTCAGGCCTTCTTAAGCATGCTGGAACCCTTGTTGGCCTGTGCCGCAAAGGAACAGGCTTAAACGCGACATTTACCTGTGCCCTGCGAGACTTCGCCCGGTTTTGGGTCGGTTTCTGACCCGTTCTGGAAGAGGCTTAGTCATGGCGCAGACCATTCTTGTCGTGGACGATGATCCGGTGCAGCGGCGGTTGCTGGAAACCGCGATCACCCGTTCGGGCATGCAGGTCGTCACCGCGCCCGGCGGCCAGCCGGCGCTGGACCTGATCAATGGTCCGCGCGGCGAGCAGATCACCCTGATGCTGCTCGACCTGGTGATGCCCGACATGGGCGGCCTGGAAGTCCTGGCCAAACTGCGTCCCGCCAATCCCGACCTGCCGGTGATCATGCTGACCGCCAAGGGCGGCATCGATTCGGCGGTGGACGCCATGCGCGCGGGCGCCAATGATTTCCTGGTCAAGCCGGCCAGTCCCGAACGCATCACCGTCTCGATCCGCAATCAGCTCAAGATCGGCACCCTGTCGGGCGAAGTGAAGCAGCTCAAGAAGAAGCAGGACAACAAGCTTGCCTTCGACGACCTGATCGCGAGCTCGCCCGAAATGAAGCAGGTGTTCCGCCTGGGCGCGCGCGCCGCGCAAAGCGACATTCCGGTCCTGATCGAAGGCGAATCCGGCGCCGGCAAGGAACTGATCGCCCGCGCCATCCAGGGCACGTCGGCGCGCGCCGGCAAGCCCTTCGTCACCGTCAATTGCGGCGCGATCCCGGAGAACCTGATCGAATCCATCCTGTTCGGCCATGAGAAGGGCTCCTTCACCGGCGCCAACGACAAGCATCTGGGCAAGTTCCAGGAAGCCGATGGCGGCACCCTGTTTCTGGACGAGATCGGCGAGTTGCGCCTGGACATGCAGGTCAAGCTGCTGCGCGCGCTGCAGGAGAATGAAGTGGACCCGGTGGGCTCCAAGCGCCCGGTGAAAGTGGATGTGCGCATCATCGCCGCCACCAACCGCGACCTTGGCCAGATGGCGCGCGAAGGCACTTTCCGCGAGGATCTCTATTACCGCCTGAACGTCTATCCGATCCTGGTGCCCGCGCTGCGCGACCGCCCCGGCGATATCGCCCCGCTCGCCCGTCACTTCATCGAACGTTTCACGGCCGAGGAGAACAAGACGGTTTCAGGCCTCACCCCGCAGGCCAGCCAGCTGCTGGAACGCTTCAATTGGCCGGGCAATGTGCGCCAGCTGGAAAACACCATTTTCCGCGCCGTGGTGCTGTGCGATGGCACGGCGCTGGATGTCTGCGATTTCCCCCAGATCGCGGCCGCCATGGGGGTGGAAGCCGTGCAACGCCAGAACCCTGGCACGGCCGCGCCCGCGCAGGGCGAGCCTGGCGTGCCCGTCCAGCCCGCAGCCTCAGCCCATGCGCTCAGCATCACCGACGCGGCCGGCCATGTCCGCAAGTTCGAGGAGATGGAATCGGAAATTATCCGCATGGCCATCGCCCGTTATGACGGCCATATGTCGGAAGTGGCGCGCCGGCTCGGCATCGGCCGCTCGACCCTTTACCGCAAGCTCAAGGAATACGGCCTGGAAGGCAATGTGCCGGAAAATCCCGGCGATGACGGCACCGCCATCGAGGACGCCATCCGCAACGCGAGCTGAGCCGCTCAAGACCGCCGCTCTCTGTCGTCAAACATGGCCCCTGTCGCACGACAGGGGCCTTTTCTTTTAGGCCTTGGCCTGGGACATGAGCGCAAGCGGGCGTCCATCATGGTCCTTGAAGAAGGCCATCCATTCCTCGGTGCCGTCCTCGTGGCGATGGATCATGTGCGGGTGAGGCACGTCCGTGAAGCGGCAAATCGGTCCAGTGGACCGATTTGAGTGCCGAACGCCGCAGCGCCCGAGCGAAGCGAAGGCGCGAGGCCGGGACGCCGCGAGCGAAGGCGAGCGGCCAGGTGAACTGCAATCCACTAGCTTTTCACCTGAGACATTATCGCCAATGGCCTTCCGTCATTGTCCTTGAAAAACGCCATCCATTCCTCGGTGCCGTCCTCGTGGCGATGGATCATGTGCGGCGCGTTGATGAATTCGATGCCGCGCCCTGCCAGTTCGGCATGGGCGGTGCGGATGTCCGGCACCCGGAAATAGAGAATGGAATCGCCCTCGGTATTCTCGTCCTGCGACAGGAACAGGCGGGTGCCTCCCAGATCGAAGAAAGCCAGATCGCCGAAGGAATAGAGATGTTTCAGCCCCAGCGTCTCACCATACCATATTCGCGCCGCCGCGATGTCCTTCACCTTCCGCGCGACCTGGCCGAGCAGCCCTAAGCCAAGTGCTTCAGCGATCAAATACCGACCCCGGCGCGCGGCTTGTTGATGCGGACATAGTCGGTGTCCTGCACCGGCGGACCATCGCATTCCAGCACGATGGTGGTGACCGGTGCGTCCGGCGCGATGGCAGGCAGGCCCGTGATGTGGGTGCGGAAACCATCCTGGGCGACATTGGCGCTTTGGCCGGTCTTGAGAATTTTCGCCGACAGCACTTTCTGCTTCAGGCCGGAAATCGAGACATCCGTGCCCGGCCAGAAGTGCACATGCATGTAGAGCGTATTGCCCTTGGCGGTAAAGTTGGCATAGGCGTTGCGCGATACATGGCAGGGATCGGCGGCATAGATCGTCCGGCCGCCGGTCTTCATCCAGTCACCCACCGCGCTCAGGACCGCCGCGCTTTCCGGCGGGATGGAGCCGTCGGGCTCCGGCCCGATATTGAGCAGATAATTGCCGCCGTCGCGGGCGCAGGTGATCAGATTGCGGATCACGGTGCGGGGCGTCTTCCAGTTATCATCGGCGCGCTGGAAACCCCAGCTGTCGTTCAGGGTCATGCAGCTTTCCCAGGCGCGGCCGCCGCTTTCAGCCTTGATGGTCTGTTCGGGGGTCGAGAAATCGCCCGGAAGGCGGTTCCTGTTGTTGACGATGATGTCGGGCTGCAGGCTGAACACCATCTGGTTCATCTTTTCGGATTCCCAGCCTTGCGCATCCAGCGGCCAGGACACGTCATACCAGAGGACGTCGATCTTGCCGTAGTTGGTCATCAACTCGCGGATCAGGCCGTGGGTATAGTCGACGAAACGCCGCCGCGCCGCCGGATCGCTCTCGCAGCGCGCGCCGTCAGGATGATGCCAGTCCATCAGCGAATAATAGAAACCCAGGCGCAGGCCTTCGGCGCGCGCCGCCTCGACATATTCGCGGATCACGTCGCGCCTGGGACCAAATTGCATGGCATTGTAGTTGGTGAGCTTGGTGTCCCAGTTGCAGAAGCCTTCATGATGCTTGGAGGTCAGCACCATGTATTTCATGCCCGCCGCCTTGGCCAGCTGCGCCCATTTGCGCGGGCTTCCGGGCGCCGGCTTAAAGCCGGCGGTGAATTTCTGATATTCGGCGACCGGAATCGCCTCCATCTCCATCGCCCATTCATGGCGGGCATGGGCGGCATAAAGGCCGAAATGGATGAACATGCCGAATTTGGCGTCATGCCACCATTTCATGCGCCGCTGCTGGTCTGGCGTGGGCGCATCGCCGGACGGATCGCGGCCGGGCGGCGGCTGGGAGGAAGCAGGGCTCGCGGCAAGAATGGCCGGCGCAGCAGCGGCGGCGATCATCAGTCCACGGCGATCGACGGAAAAATCAGGCATGCATTCCTCCCAGCAACGTGGGTCTTCGCGCCCACGTCTGGAGGGATCAAATCAGCGCATGTCCATCGCGGTCAAGTACAGGTCAAGAATGGCTTCCTGTTCCTGGAAATCCGCCTTGTCGAGCTTACGCATGCGAATCACCTGGCGCATGATCTTGGTGTCGAAGCCCGTGCCCTTGGCCTCGCTATAGACCTCCCGGATGTCGGCGGAGAGCGCCGCGCGTTCTTCTTCCAGCCGCTCGATGCGGTTGATGAAGGATTTGAGCTGGTCTTTGGCGAAGCCGGATTTGGCCATGGGAACTACCGAGGGTTTCAAAAGCCGCGGAAACTAGCCCGCATGGCGTACGCACCGCAATGCACAGGGCTATTTCTGGCTGTGCACTTTTTTGATGGCCTACCGCTTCGCTGCTTGAGGCCCGGGTTAATGGCCTTCGCTGCTTGAGGCCATGTCGCTTAACGCAGCATCCAGTATGGGCTTCAGCCGGAGCGCAAAACCTTGTGCCTGCTCGTCATCGTCAACCAAATCCTGCCGCATTTCAATCAACACATGCGGCAGGCCGCGCATGGTGCCATGGCGCCAGAGCGTGTCGCCTTCAAGCCGCCCACTGTAAGGCTCATTGTCGCCCACGGTGAAGCCGTCCTCCGCCAGCCGCGCCATCAGGGGTGCGGCCAGCCGGAGGTCGCGGTCATACAGAATCCCCACTTCCCAGGGCCGCGGGCGGCCCTTCCAGGCCGGCGTGAAACTGTGCATCGAGAAAAGAACGGCATCCGGACCAATGCGGTCCAGCTCGGCGTCGATCGCGGCATGATAAGGCGCGTGATAGACCGCGATGCGCCGTGCCACTTCCGCGGCACCGGCGTTACGGTTGCCCGGAATAATACTACCGTCTGAGAGTTTCATCACCAGGGTGGGGTCGTCCACACCCCGGTTGAGATCGATCAGAAGCCGCGACCGGGCGCCCAGCACCGCCGGCGCGCCATAGGCCCGGGCCAGGGCGCGGGTCACGGCGGCCGCGCCGATGTCATAGGCGATGTGGGTCGAAAGCAGGGCGGCATCCAGCCCCAGCCCGCCCGGCGGCAGGGCATTGGCGGCATGGTCGCACAAGAACAGGAGCGGGAGCTTGTTCGGGACGCTCCTGCCCGAAATGGCCTCGAAGGCGGTTTCCGTCATATGCTCAGGGTATAGATTCGGAAACCGTTGACGGCCAAGTCCTTTCACGCCAAACCGGACCAACAATGCGTCGCACGACCCTGACCTGCGCGATTTCCCTCAGCTTTTTGGGCCTTCCCTGCCTGGCGGGGCCTGCGCTGGCCGGCTTCAGCGTCTGCAACAAGACCGGCCAGCAGGTGCGCGCGGCAATCGGCCGCTTCGACGACACCAACTGGACCTCCGAAGGCTGGTGGACGGTGAAAGCGGGCGGCTGCGCCGCCCTTCTGACCGGCCCGCTGCAGGGGCGTTTCTACTATCTCTATGCCACCGACGGCGCCGCCGGGATCTGGGACGGCAAGACCCGCTTCTGCGTCGCCCCCGAAAAACGGTTCAAGGCGGTGGGGCGCGCCGACTGCGCCAAACACGGTTTCGACCGCCGCGGCTTCTTTGAAGTGGATACCGGCAAGAAGCCGGACTGGACCCAGACCCTCTCCAACTAGACACGAGTTTTGAATGCGCCGCCGCCGCAAGACGAAGATCCTCGCCACCCTGGGGCCCGCCTCCAACACGCCGGAGAAGATGCGCCAGCTTTTCGAGGCCGGCGTCGACGTGTTCCGTATCAATATGAGCCATACAGGCCATGACATGCTGCGCAAGATGGTGGCCGACCTGCGCGCGCTGGCGGACCAGGTGGGCCGCCCCATCGGCATTCTCTGCGACCTGCAAGGCCCCAAGATAAGGCTGGGCAAGCTGACCAACGGCCCGCGCATGCTGAAAGAGGGCGAGCGCATCAAGCTGGTGCTGGGTGAAACCAGCGAGACGCCCGAAGACATTCCCATTCCCCATCCGGAAATCTTCCAGGCCATCAAGCAAAAGCACGCGCTGCTGATCGACGACGGCAAGGTGCGGCTCAGGTTGCTGCGCAAGGCGGATACCTTCGCCGAGGCCATTGTCGAAGTGGCGGGCGAGATCAAGGACCGCAAGGGCGTCAACATGCCCGATACGCTGCTGCCCTTGTCGGCGATGACGCCCAAGGACCGCGCCGACCTGGACGCGGCGCTGGAACTGGGGGTGGACTGGATCGCGCTTTCCTTCGTGCAGCGGCCCGAGGACGTGGCGGAGCTCAAGAAGGTCGTTCAGGGCCGCGCCGGCGTGCTGGCCAAGATCGAAAAACCCAAGGCGCTGTCCTCGCTGCACGGCATCCTGGAACTGGCCGATGCGCTGATGGTGGCGCGCGGCGACCTGGGGGTGGAAATGCCGCTGGAACGCGTGCCCGGCCTGCAGAAGCAGATCACCCGCGCCGCCCGCAAGGCCGGCAAGCCGGTGGTGGTGGCGACCCAGATGCTGGAATCCATGATCCAGTCGCCCATGCCCACCCGCGCCGAAGTCTCCGATGTGGCGACCGCGGTGTTCGACGGCGCCGATGCGGTGATGCTGTCGGCGGAATCGGCTTCCGGGGCATGGCCGGTGGAAGCGGTGCAGACCATGGACCGCATCGCCTGCTCGGTCGAGGACGACGAGCTTTATCACTCCATGATCGAAGCCCAGCGCGGCGCGCCGGAGAAAACCACGCCCGACGCCATCATGGCGGCGGTGCATGCCGTGACCGAGACCATCGATGCCCGCGCCATCGTCTGCTGGACCAAGTCCGGCATCACCGCGCTGCGCGCCGCGCGCGAGCGTTCGGCCGCGCCCATCATCGCGCCCACGCCCTCGCTGGAGACGGCGCGGCGGCTGACACTGGTATGGGGCACCCACAGCGTCATCACCGAGGACATCCGCGATTTCGACGACATGGTGAAGCGCGCCAGCCAGATCGCCCGCCAGGAAGGCTTCGCCCAGGCCGGCGAGCGCATCGTCATCACCGCGGGCGTGCCGCTCGGCACCACCGGCGCCACCAACATGCTGCGCGTGGCGTTCGTCACCGACGAGGAGTGAACAGTGGTCCACCGAAAGCGGACGAAATGGTCCAGTGGACCATTTCGAGCTGCGAACGGTCGATAGCGACAGCGTATCGACAGCTTGGGCGAGCGGCCTAACCCCGCCAGCCCCAGGCATTGACCAGGGCGACCATCATGGCCTTCCAGCTGGCCGAGAAGAAAAGCTCGGTGGCGATAAACTGGCAGGTCCAGAGCAGCGCCGCGCCGCCCAGCACCGCCGGGTGAACCCGGCCCCGTTTCCACAGGTCCCAGGCCATCATCGCGATCAGCATCAGCGCGATGCCCCAATAATACTGCAGCCACCAGCCGAAATGCCCCGGCACGGTGATCTTGGACCCCGCGATCCAGAGACGGGCAAAACCCGCATCGGAGATCGCCACCGCCGCCAAAATCATCAGCCGCTTGTGGGCGGCGACCTTCTTGCGCCACAGAATTCCCGCGGCGATGAAGGTCGAGAAGCCGATCATCTCGCCGAATTCCAGGGACAGGAACTGCGGCGCATAATCGGGCGTGCCGATCTGCCGCGCCTGGTCCACGAACGCCGCCGTCAGGCCCAGCGGCACCATGACGGCCGACACGATCGCGGTCCACCATCCCAGCGTCTTGTGCCGCCTGATGTCGCCGGTTTCCACCAGGAAGATCTGAACCGAGACCAGGACCAGCCAGACCACATAGACGGTGGCGTGGATGTGAAGGATCGCCGGCGGCGCCGGCTGCTCGGCCATATAGCGTCCGACGTCCAGCCCGAAGCCCGAAATGATCGCCGCCCAGACCACCGCGATCCAGCCGATATAGATTTTCCGATCCGGGCCTTTACGATTCGGTTTGCCCGGCCGGCGCGGCAGGACGCCATCCATGCTGCTCATTTCGCCCCCCGGCTGAAAATCAGAACCACAAACACGGATCAAAAGAACAGGAATGCGGCAACAGGAACACCGTCGCGCGAATTGCGCAAGAGCCCTAGCTCGTAAGCTGGCAGGACGGCATCTCGAACCTGTCGGCCACGCGGCGCTCGTCATAGGGAAAATTCAGGAGCTCATAGGTGATCCGGAAGTCCTTCGCGCTGGCGGATTCCAGCCGGTAAACATCGGTGCGCGGCATCAGCGCGCCGTTGTGGAAATTGACCTGGATGGTCAGCGTATTGCCGGACAGCGACCAGGTGCCGTCCTCACTGCTGTCGATCGCCTTGCCGTTGCGGCAGTCGCGGAAGCGGGAGTGGATCTGGCCATCCGCCGTCAGGCGATCGAGATACATGGATTGCTTGTCGCCCGGCTGGCCCTGGCCGAACCAGTTTCCGGCCAGCGACGGCGCGGCCCATGCCCAGGTCGTCAGCGCCGGCATAGCCAGGAGGCAAAATCCGATGCAGGCCAGCCGGCGCCGCATCAGCTGATCAGCTGGCAGGACGGCATCTTGAAATCGTCCGGCTGGCGCTCAGGGGTATAGGGATAGTTCGCAGTCAGGCTGAGATATTTCTGGGTCGTCGCGGTGTGGGCGAGCATCTTGTAAAGGTCGGTGCGCGGCGCGCGCATCCCGTTCACCGTGTCGACCCGCAGCGAAAGCGTGTCGCCCAAAAGCGTCCAATGGCCTTCCTGCACCTGGTCCAGCGGCTTGCCCTTGACGCAGGTGCGGTACTCGCCGCGCCAGGAACCGTCGGCGCGCATGCGGTCGATATACATGGCCTCCTTGTCGTCCGGCTGACCATGGCCGAACCAGGTGCCGATCATATAAGACGCGGCATTCGCCGGTGCGGCGAGCGTCAAGATCAGGCTCACCAATAACCAGCGCATGGGACTAAACACCTAGATATCGCGGCCTTCCACGCTCTGGGTCAGTTCGCGCACTTTCCCGGCGGCGCCCTCCAGTTGCGGATCGAGATCCAGCGCCCGGCGGTAGAGCTTCAGCGCGCCCGCCTTGTCGCCATAATCCTGCAGCATGTCGGCCAGTTCGCCCAGCGCCGTGAAGTTGCGGGGATTGAGCAGCACGGTCTTTTGCAAAGATACCAGGGCGGCGGTGTCATCGCCCGCGCCCAGCTCCATGCTGGCGCGGACATGCCAGCCTTCGGCATAATTGGGCGCGATTTTCGTCACCGCCTCGACCAGTTGCCGGGCGGTCTTGTTGTCGCCGGCGCCCTGCGCCGTCAGCGCACGGGTCATCAACAAATCAACGCTGGGACTGCTCGAGGCGCGGAACATCGCCTCCAGCTTTTCCTCGATCGGATGGGCATCCTCGGCGCTGCTGCATTGCTTGAGCTGGGCGAAAAGCTGTTCCTCGCTGGCGGCCCTCAGGGGCGCGGACTGCGAGGATGGCTTGGCAGGCGGCGTCACGGCATGGGCCGTGCCGGACAGAAGAAGCAGGGAGAGGACAAGCGCAGTGCGCATGCGGGTAGCTTAATGCGGCTCGCCGGGTAATTCCAGATTGGACGGTTTCGGACCGCCCTCAGCCCAATCCAGCAGTTCCGCGATATGCAGGATCGGCTGCTTAAGTCCTTCGCCCGCCGCCAGATGCTGCAGGCAGCCGATATTGCCGCTGACCAGCACGTCCGGCTCGGCGGCCGCAATATTGCCGAGCTTGCGGGCGCGTAACTGGCCGGAAAGCTCGGGCTGCAGGATGGAATAGGTGCCGGCCGAGCCGCAGCACAGATGGGATTCCGCGAAGGGAGTCACGATGAAGCCCGCCGCCTCCAGCAGCACCTCACTCACCCCGTTCAGCTTCAGGCTGTTCTGGAGCGAACAGGCGGGATGATAGGCGACGCGCAAGGGCTGCTGTGGCGTCGCGGAGAGTGGGGTACAGAGTTCGGCGAAATCGCGGGCGGCGGCGGCGAACTTCGCGGCCCGCGGCTCCCAGACCGGATCGCCGGCGAACTGATGGGCATAATCCTTGAGCTGGGACGAGCAGCCGGTGGCGGTGATCAACACGCCATCATACTGGCCCTGTTCGAAGGCCATGATCGCCTTCTTGGCCCATTGCCGGGAATCCTGCTCGCGGCCCATGTGATGGGGCAGCGCGCCGCAACAGCCCGCGCCGTCCAGTGCCACCAGCTCGATGCCGCGCCGCGCCAAGACCCGGCCGACCGCGCCGTCGATCTGGGGCGCCAGCGCACCCTGCACGCAGCCCGGCATGATGGCGATGCGCTGTTTCACTTGCGCCGGTTTGGGAAATTGGGTGGGCTCAGGACCTTGCGGGCGCGCGGCCAGCCCCATGCGCGCCATGGCGCCAAGACGGCCCGGCAGAAGCCTGGCGACCGGCGCGCCCATTCTGGCGAACAACAGGCCGAGGCGCACCAGGCCCGGGCGCGTCATCACCTTGGCGATGGCAAAGCGTATCAGCCGGTCGGCCAGCGGACGCCGGTAATGCTCCTGGATATGGGCGCGCGCCTGATCCACCAGCCGCTGATAATTCACGCTGGAGGGACAGGCCGTCTTGCAGTTGAGGCAGGAGAGGCAGCGGTCGATGTGATAGACCTGCTCTTTGGTCGGCGCGCCGCCCTTTTCCAACATGTCCTTCATCAGCACGATGCGGCCGCGCGGGCTGTCGCGCTCATCGCCCAGCACGACATAAGTGGGACAGGTGGCGGTGCAGAAGCCGCAATGCACGCAGGATCGCACCGCTTTGGCGGCGGGTCCCATCTGGGGATCGGCGATCTGTTCGGCGGTAAAATTGTAGCGCATTCTAGTGTCCCGATTCCGAAATTCGCAAAATCCTCGATATCCGGCACTGGCGAATTTCGGAATCAAGGGACACCAGCAACTTTTGAATCTCTAGTGTCGTTCCGGTTTCGAAGTTCGCAGAACACCAGATATGGAAATGGGGCGAACTTCGAAACCGCGACACTAGAGACGCCCCGGATTGAAGAGCGACAGCGGATCGAATGCCGCCTTGACCGCGCGACCGAGCGCAGCCAGCGCCGGCGCCTGGGGCGCGAACAGGCCAAGCGACGCGCGGCTCTCAGCGGAGCCACGCAGCAGCATCGCCTGCCCGCCCGCCTTGGCCACGATCTGACGGATATACGGGCCTTCCGATGGATCAGCCGCCAGCCACAGCACCGCGCCCGCGAGATCGCCCAGCCAGTGGCGCGCGTTCAATTCTTTGGCGATGCGCGGCGCATCGGCGCGGGCGATCATCACCCGCCAGATGTCGCCCTGGATGTCGGCGAATTTCTCGCCGCAGCCGATGGCGGCAAAGGGATCATCCTGGGTCCGGTGCATGGCATTGCCGAGCAGGCCATGGGCCAGCGCGATCTTTTCTTCCAGCGGCTGCGCCGCGCCTTCCAGCTTGATCAGCGCCGCGCCTTGGCCGACGTCGGTGAGCATGTTGCCCGGCAGATAGGCCAGCCCCGCCGGTTCCAGCGCGCTGAGCGCGATCTTGCGCAAGGCGGCGAAGCCGTCTTCTGGCGTCACGTCAGCAAGACACAAGACAACAAAATATTGCGGCTGGGGATAGACGCGGAAGGTCATCTCGGTCAGCACCGCGAGCGTGCCATAGGCGCCACACACCAGCTTGGGCAGATCAAAGCCGGTGACATTCTTGACCACCTTGGCGCCGCCACGAAAATTTTCGCCCAACCCGTTCACGGCGCGGAAGCCCAGCAGCGAATCCCGCGCCCCGCCGTGACGCAGCTTGCCCGAGCCGGAGGCGTCACTGGATGCGGCGCCCGCCAAAGTCGCCGCGCCATTGGAGCCCAAAAGCCTGGACCAATCGGCGGGGTCAAAGCCCAGGCGCTGGCCTTTCTCGGCCAGCACCGCCTTGATCTCGGCCAACGGGGTGGCAGGCTGGGCGGTGACGATCAATTCGGCCGGCTCATATTTGACGATGCCCGACAGGCCCGAAACATCCAGCATGGGCAACGCGCCGCCCTTGGAATCAAAGAGGGGCCGCCCGACCTGCCGCCGCGTGCCGCCGGCCACGATCTCGAATGGCGACCTGGCTTCGCGCGCGGCGCGCACGAAATCCACTACCTGATCCTCGCGTGTGACCTTGCTCATCAGTAGCGCGGCAGATGGGGATGCGGCAGCTGGGCGCCATGGACATGGATATGGCCCTGCTCCACGCAGGCCGACAGGGTCGGAAAGACCTTGCCGGGATTGAACAGGCCCTGCGCGTCAAAGGCGCATTTCACGCGATGCTGCTGTTCCAGATCGGCGGTGCCGAACTGCTCGGTCATCAGGTCGCGCTTTTCCACCCCGACGCCATGCTCGCCCGACAGCACCCCACCCACCTTGACGCAAAGGCGCAGGATGTCGGCGCCAAAGGCTTCCGCCTTTTCGAATTCGCCGTCCTTCATGGTGTCGAAGCAGATCAGGGGATGCAGATTACCGTCACCGGCATGAAACACGTTGCAGAAGCCGAGCTGGTAATGATCCGCGAGCTGCGCCATCTCCTCCAGCACCTGCGGCAGGGCATGGCGGGGAATGGTGCCATCCATGCAGATCATGTCGGGCGCGATCCGGCCCATGGCGGCAAAGGCGGCCTTCCTGCCCGACCAGATGCGGGTGCGCTGCTTCTCATCGGTGGCTTCCACCGTGGTGCCGCCGCAACCCGCGACGATGTCGGTGATGCGCGACACCGCATGGGTGACATCGGCCTCTACCCCGTCGGCATCGATGATCAGGATGGCCTCGGCGCCGGCCGGATAGCCCGGCTGGTTATAGCTTTCCACCGCTTCGGCGCAGCGCCGGTCCATGAATTCCATCGCCGCGGGCACCACGCCATCGGCGATGATATCGGCGACGCATTGGCCCGCGGCCGGCACCGAACCGAAAGAGGCCAGCAAAGTGCGGGTCACCGGAGCCTTGCGCAGGATCTTCACCACCACTTCCACCACCACACCCAGCAGGCCTTCGGAGCCCGTGACCACGCCCAGAAGGTCGAGGCCGCCCTGCGCGCCGCACTTGCCGCCCAGGGTGACGATCTCGCCGCCCGGCAGCACCAGGGTGACGCCCAGAAGATTGTTGGTGGTCAGGCCATATTTCAGGCAGTGCAACCCGCCGGAATTCTCCGCCACATTGCCGCCGATGGTGCAGGCGATCTGGCTGGAGGGATCGGGGGCATAATAGAAGCCGTTGGGTTCCACCGCCTTGGTGATGTTGAGATTGGTGACCCCGGGCTCGACCACCACGCAGCCATTCTCGTAATCGATTTCCAGGATGCGCTTCATCCTGCCCATGCCGATCAGGATGCCGTCCTCGCGCGGCAGCGCCCCGCCGGACAGCGAAGTGCCCGCGCCGCGCGGCACGATCGGCACGCCGGCGCCTTGCGCGTATTTCAGGATTTCGCTGATCTGATGGCGGTTGGACGGCAGCACGCAGACCAGCGGCACCTGGTGATAGGCGCCGAGCGCATCGGCGTCGAAAGTGGCCAGTCCCGATTGGTCGGCGACCACGCCATCAGGCACGATCTCCTTCAGCGCGGCGACGATCTCGGCGCGGCGGGCGACAATCTTGGCGTCGGTGGGTGGAAGAAGCATGCGCCTGTCCTGAAGTACAGGCCGCGAGTATTGCTTAACCTTGGCGGGCTTTGAACCGCGGATTCTTCTTGTTGATCACGTAAACGCGGCCCTTGCGGCGGATGACGCGGCAGTCCTTGTCACGCTTCTTGAGCGACCGGAGGGAATTGCGGACCTTCATGACACTGCCTTCTAAAGCCCCGGCCCGAAGAGCCGAAATTGAACAAAGTTCGGCCTCCAAAGGCCGCCATCCGTGGAAGGCGCGGAAACTATGCAAGGGGCACCACCCTGTCAACCCGTGAAACGGGGCAAAAAAACCAGCTTTTCCGCCAAAAAGTCACCAAACCGGTGTACCAATTCCCACATGGCGCGCCGTAGCCCTGCCTGGAATGGCCTTCAACGCCTTGCCGCCCTGTGCGGCACCCTGGTGGCGGTGGCCTGTGCGACAACCGCTCCCAAGCCCACCCCGCCGGCCCAACCGGTTGTCACAATTCCCATCGCCCCGCCGCCAACCCCGCCCGGTTCCGGCAATCCCAAATTTGATGCCTTCCTGGCGGAGGCCCGCAAGACCGCCCTGGCCCAGGGCATCACGGCGGCAACCTTCGACGCCGCCACGGCGGGAATCGCGCCTCTTCCCTCCATCGCCGGCATGAACGCCAACCAGCCGGAATTCTCCAAGCCGGTATGGAGCTATCTGGATTCCGCGGTGTCGGCCCGGCGCATCGCCGACGCCAGGGTGATGCTGGCACGCTATGGCGATGTGCTGGCCGGGATTGAGGCCTCGAGTGGCGTGCCGAAGGAAATCCTGGTCGCGATCTGGGGCATGGAAAGCGATTTCGGCGCCGACAGCGGCAGTTTCAACCTGTTCGCGGCGCTGGCGACCTTGGCCTATGACGGCCCGCGCGCCGATTACGCCCGCCCGGAATTCTTTGCCGCGCTGAAGCTCTATCAGGAACAGCACTATCCCCTGAGCGAGATGGTGGCGAGTTGGGCCGGCGCCTTTGGCCAGACCCAGTTCACCCCCACCACCTTTTTCAAATATGCCGCCGATGGCGATGGCGACGGCAAGATCGATCTGTGGACCTCGGCGCCCGATGCGCTGGCGTCGGCAGGCCGTCTTCTGGCCGAGCAGGGTTGGAAGAAAGGCGAGCCCTGGGGCTATGAGGTGAAGCTGCCCAAAAGCTTCCCTTATGAAGACGCCGACACCGATACGCAAAAGTCTGTCACGGAATGGCGGGCGATGGGGGTGAAGACGGCGGACGGCGCGCTGCTGCCCCAGTCCGACGAAAGTGCGGGAATCTATCTGCCTGCCGGCGCGCGCGGGCCAGCCTTTCTGGTCCTGCCCAATTTCAGCGTGATCCTGAAATACAACAACGCCGCCAGCTATGCGCTGGCGGTGGGCTTGCTGGCCGATTGCATGGCGGGCGAGCCACCGGTGAAGCATTCCTGGCCGCGCGACGAACGCCCGCTGTCGCGCACCGAACGCATCGCGTTCCAGACCGATCTTTCCAAGCTTGGCTTTGATACCGGCACGGCGGACGGGGTCCTGGGCCGCAAGTCGCGCGCGGCGTTGCGCCAATATCAGAAGTCCAAGGGCCTCGCTCCCGACGGCTTTGCCACCGCGTCCCTGCTCGCGATGCTCGACAAGGACGCCGCCGGTCGCTGAGCGCGTCTCAGCCCTTCAACCCGGGACAGTCCAGCCGGCCGCGTTTGCCGCCTTGCGGCGCGATGAAGTGGCATTGGCCCTTGGGCCGGGCCGCAGGATCGTAGAGATCGATCGTCCATCCATCCGGCGCCCGCGTCATCAGGAGGAAGCCGAAGCCGCCCACCGACAGGCCGTCGGCGACGGTGACGCCGGAATGGCCGAGGAACTGGGCGCCGCGCAGGTTGCGGGGCGTGACGTTGAGATCGTCGCCGCCATTGCCGTCCACGATCTGGGGCGGCACGTCCTGTTGGAAGTTGATGGATTCGAATGTGTGGATGTGTCCGGAGAGCATCAATTCGACGGAATGGGGCACGGCCGGAAGACCCTTGGCCTGGGCAATCTGGCTGGCCTCGATCAGGGTGAGATTGCCGCCTATCGGAATGCCCAGCGGTCCATCCATAGCCGCCCAGGTGGGGCGATGATGGACGAACCAGACCGGTGCGGGCAGCCTGGCCAGTCCTTCGATCTCGTTCGCATAGACTTTGGCAGTGTCGCGATCGAGGTCGGTCTCGTCGGATACCGCGTCGTCCAGCACGGCCAAAGTCAGGCCGCCAAGGTCCACGGTATAAAGCGGCTGATGCACCTTGCATGTCCCGTCAAAGGCGGCGGGGCCTTGCAGCCGCGTCCAGCCGGGGCCGGCGCGCTTGCAGTCCTCGTGATTGCCGCGCGCAAGAACGATGGGCGCGGCCGCCAGCAAAGGCGCGGCGGGGGTGAAGAAATCCGCCTGCCATGTCGTCCAGTTGTCGCCCCAGGGCGAACCGGCGCAGCCCTGGCTTCCCGCCGGGCAGGCGCTTTCGCGATAAAGATAGTCGCCGACATGGATCACCAAGTCAGGCTTGAGACTGGCGGCGGCGGCGGCGAGCTGGGGAAACGGCCACCGTGCCGGATCATTGCAGGCCTGCAAGGTCGCGCCCTTGATGCGGCAGCCGGTGTCACCCAGGACCAGGATGCGCTGGGGATGGAGAACCGGCACAGGCAACGGGCTGTTGCCGGCGCTTGCCCTCTTCACACCCGCCGGCAGCATCGCGCTGCAGGTCAGCGCGAATTTGTCATCCGCGGCGGCGCGCACGGCCATGGCGATATCGCCTTTGTCAGTGTGCAGTGCCGGACATGTGGCGGCGGACGTCACCAACCGGGCTTCATAACCACCGGAGACGGCCTGAACCCAGGTGGAATCCGCAGCCTGGGCAAGCGAGGGAAAGAACAGAAAGACGGCGAGCACGAGCTTTTTCATGGCCCGGAGCCTATGCGAGGGCCCGGCCCTAGAACAACCGCTTGAGAGTGACTTTCCAGGTCCGCCCGATGCCGGGCAGCGCGCTGAGATTGGCATAGGTGTCGGCGCCCGGGGTGAAGTAGCGCGTGTCAGCCAGATTGTTCACATTCAGGTCGGCTTCCCACACCGTCCATTGCGCAAAAGCGCTGGCATTGAGCACCGCGTATGACGGAAAGATGATGGGATCGGGCACGGTCTGCTGGGTCTTGCCGACATAGGTGCCGCCGAAGCTCGCGCCCCACCTGCCCCAGCTCAGCCTGTCGCTGGTCCAGGTGAGATGGGGACTGAGGACGGCATGCGGTAAAAGCGTGTCTTCATAGTCGCCGCCTTTTCCCGGCAAGGTTGAGAAGTCAAAGACCAGATAGGATCCGCCAAAACCGTTCTGCGGCGAAACCCCGTAGGTGCGCGCCGGGACATAGGCAGTCTCGTGGTCGGGGCCCTTGACGGTGGTGTGCTGCAATGAGCCGGCGAAGGTCAGGCTGAGATTGGCGCTTATGACATAGCGCAGCTCAAGCTCGCCGCCGCGCGCCACCGTGCCGATGACGCTGGTGGCACCGCCCGCCGCGCCTTGCTCGAGTTGGGTCCGGTTCTGGACATACCAGTCCAGGCTGCCCAGGAGATGATCGTCCAGGGCGGTGAATTTCACGCCCGCCTCGTCCAGGAAGGAATTGGAAAGCCAGTCGCGGCCCGCCAACAGGCTGGTCAGGACTTCGCTGGCCTGTCCGATCTCGACCGCCGCCGATTTGGCGTTGGTGATGTAAGGCACCAGACCGAAGGGCGTCTTGTAGGACAGGCTGGCGGAATAGGTGAAACGTCCGGCATCGCCCTGCCCGCTGCCCGGCTCGTAAGGCAGCACGCCCGCATCGACCGAGCGCACGTTGTAATCGTCATAGCGTCCGCCCAGGGTGAGATCGAGGCTGTCATTCCAGCTGATATCACTGGTCAGGAAGGCGCCCGCATCGCCGGTGTTGCTGAGGACATTGTTCTCCCAGCCCATCTGAAAGGTGCCGGGCGGATCGGTGTTGAACGGCGAGTCCACGATGTCGTTGGCTGTCGCGCCGGCGCTGATGTCGCGGCGGTCCAGCGCGATCACGCCGCTGTTGAAGCTTTCCCTGCCGATGGCGTGAACATAGCGATAGGACACACCCGCCACGGTTTGGGTCTTGAGCGGTCCAAAATTGCGCTTCAGGTCATAGCGTGCCCGCGTCTCCATGATCTGGGTGCGGTAGGAACCCGGAAAGCCATAGGACACAAAACGGTCATTCTGCAGCACGTCACCGAAAAGCTGCAGCCTGAACGTCTGGCCATCGCCCAGATCGTCCGCCGCCTCCAGGAAAGCGGTGTGGGTGATGGTGTTGGAGAAATCCACGCCCTTGGCGATGTAGACGGTTCGGGGGTCAAGTGTGGTGGTGCCGACGCCGCTGTTCAGCATATGCGCGGCATCCTGGCATCCGGCACAGGCCAGGGGCTGGAAGTTGGGACCGAAAGCGTAGGGATTGCCGCCCAGATCGTTGAAGGTGAGATATTTGCCGTTGGAGGCCTGGAGCGAGGTGTTGCGGCCGGTGATGTAGGTGCCGCTGTCGATCAGGGCCTGGGTGAGCCGGTTCCAGCCCGGTGTCTGCACGTCACCATTGGAATGGTAATACATATAGTCGGCGGAGAAGGACCATGTATCCTCAGCCAGCGTGCTGGTCAGCTCCAGCAGCTGATGGCTGGGATGGATGCCGCGATAGAAGCTGAAACTGTCGTCGAGCTCGCCATAGGCATGCACCCCGCCCGACGCCTCGCCCAGGACAATGGGGGCATTGAACTGCAGCGTGGCGTTGCGTTTGGAATAGCTGCCGTAGGTGACCGTCGCTTCGCCGCCAAGCTCGTCGCTGGCGCCCACCGTCTTGGGCAGGAAGTTCACCAGCCCGCCCACCTTGCCCGCGCCATAGATGGGCGATGGCGGCCCGCGCAGGATCTCGATCCCGGCGGCATCGGAAAGCGGCGTGGTATAGGTGCCGCGGTTCTCCGCCCGCTTGAAACCCTGGAAGTAATTTTCCGCCAAGGTCCCGCGCAGGGAGACCGCACCCTCCACGCCATAATAGCTGGCGGTGTAGGCCGAGGGCGTGATGGCGGTCAGGTCATTGACCCCGGTGATGCCATAACGGTCGATGGTGGTGTCGCTGACCAGGGTGATGGCGCGCGGGGTTTCCAGCAGCGGCTTGTCGAGACCGAAGGCGGCGTCGCTGTCGCCGGTCTGGAGCAGATGCACGACGTCGCCGGTCACGGTGATGGATTCGTCCGCTTCGGCTTGCGCTGCGCGCACGCCGATCAATGCCACCCAGCTGGCGGCTGCCAGAAGAACCAGACCCCTCATGGGAACCTAAATAGGGACAATCTTGGAAATGCCATGTAACATTTTACGTGGCATCAGCGAAAGAGAGAACTGACGAACTGTCAGAACGCCTAAGTTTTTGATTCTAAGCTATTTCGCCCAAAGAATGGCCAGATCTGCACTGGCTGCAAGGCTAGCACCGCTCAATTCGAGCGCCCGGAGAGCATGGCGGTGCAGCTCTTCCTCATAGGCGGCACAGGCGTCGCTGGCGAGGATGACATGGAAATCCAGCTCGAAAGCGGCCCAGGCCGACGCCTGGATGCAGCATTCGGTCGTCAGCCCGGCCAGCACCACGGTATCGATCTCCTGGGCGTGCAGCCGGTCGGCCAGACCCGTGCCGGCAAAGGCGCTGAAGCGGGGCTTGGAAACGATCACATCGCCTGCCTGCGGCTGGGGGCCGGTGAACTCTGCGCCGCGGGTGCCCTCGACACAGATATCTTCGCCTGCCCCTCCGCCCGGCTGGGTCAGCAGCCGGACAAAAACCAGCGGCACACCCGCCACTCGTGCCACCTCCGCCAGCGACACCGCTTTCGCCACCGCGGCCTGGACCGCGGTGACGTCCCTGCCCAGCCGCGCCATCGCGCCATCCGGCGCGACAAAATCGGCCTGCATGTCGATCAGCAGCAAGGCGGTGTGTTCTGGCGCGCTCATACGAAAGCCTTGCGCAACCGGGGCAGGATCTCACGGCCTGTCGCACGCAAGCCGAGGGGGTAGTCGTCATAGATGAACATCAGCCCGTCAATCTCGCAGTCGCGCAGGAACTGCTCGATCCTGGCCGCGCAGGTGGCGGGCGCGCCCACCACCGTCTGGGTCATGAAGGCGCCCTGCGCCCGGGCGGTCATGGCGTTGCCTTCGACGCCATAGCTTTGCAGCATGCCTGCGACCGCGCCTTCATCCAGCCCGTCGCGATATGTTTGCGCCCGCGCCTCGGCCTCGGCATCGGTGCCGGCGGTGATCACCGTCATCATGCAATAAGTGCGGATCGGCTTTCCCAACCCGGCCGCAAGCGCCTTGGCGCGCAGCGAGGCGTCGCGCGTCTCGGCTGCATCGCGGCCGCCGATGAAACAGCCATCGGCTTCGCGCACCGAAAAATCGAAACCGCGCCGGGACATGCCGGCGCAGATCAGGAAGGGCGGTTTCAACGGCTTGGGCTCGCTGACGCAGTCCTTGAAGGTAAAGTATTTGCCGTCAAAGCTGACGCTGGGTTCACGCCATAGCCGCTTGACGATCTGCGTCCATTCCTCGGTCAGGTCATAGCGGGCGTCATGATCGAGGCTTTCGTCCCAGGCGTCCATCTGCTCGAACTCGCCGCGATAGGCGCCGGCCACGATATTGAGCCCGGCGCGGCCGCCCGAAATATGGTCCAGGGTGGCGATCATCTTCGCCGCCACGGCCGGATTGTGCAGGATGGCGTGCAGGGTCGCCCAGACCTTGACCTTCTTTGTGATTGCGGCGATGCCCGCCATCATGGTGACGGCTTCCAGCGAGCGGCCCCAATGGGAAGTCTCGCCGCCAAAGCCGCGCCACTTGCCCATCGCCATCACGAAGTCGAAGCCTTCCTCCTCCGCGATCAGGGCGGCGTCGCGGTTCTGTGTCCAGCCGCCATCCAGCGGCGGCGTGGCGCGGGAAACAATCCAACCGCCGTTGGCGACTGGCAGAAACACACCATATTCTTTTGGTCCGGTCATGCCGCCAACGTTAGTTCTTGGCGAACGCGCTCACGCGCGCTTCGCGTGGCGACTGGCAGAAACACGCCATATTCTTTCGGTCCGGTCATGCCGCCAACGTTAGTTCTTGGCGAACACGCTCGCGCGTGCTTCGCGTGGCGACTGGCGGAAACACGCCATATTCTTTCGGTCCGGTCATGCCGGCCTCTTCAGCGGAGCCCGCATGGTGATCACCGCCAGCATCACCAGCGCCACCAGCAACGCAAGCACCACAAAAAAAGGCATGAAGCCGCCGGTTCTGTCGCGGGTCAGGCCCGCCAGGGTTGGCGCCACGGCGCCCACGGTCGAAATCAGGTTGACGGTGGAAAACAGCTCCAGATAGGGCGCGCGCCCGAAGTAATCCAGCAGCAGGATGGTGGCCGAAAACAGCGTCAGGCCATAGCCGATGCCGATGCCGGCGGCATAGACCAGCATCATGGGCATGTCGCGCGCCACCCCCAGCGCAAACAGCCCCACCACAAGGCTTGCCAGCGAGATGCAAAGCATCACCCTGACGCTGACAAAACGGGTGAGCATCCCGCCGATGAACCGCGCGCTGGAATTGAGCAGCGCCTCCACGCTCATCATGCTGCCCGCGATCATCGCGGCGACGCCATGCTGGGTCAGATGCGCCACCGAAACCGAACTGGCGGTGATGCCGCAGAACTGGAAGGCGGCATAGGCCGCGGCGATGATCCAGAACTGCCGCGTCTGAAGCGCGTCGCGCATGGTCCATGTCTCGGCGGAGATGTCGGGATCGCCGCCGGCCCCGCCGACATCGCTCCTGGCGTCCACCGCGAAAGCGCAAATCACGCCCATGATCGCCACCAACCCGCCCATCACCAGCCAGTAACCGCGCCAGCCGCCGGGAGCGCCGACCAGGCTGGAATAAAGCAGGGGGCCCGCCACGCCGCCCAGGCCGCCGATGGTGAAGAACAGGCCGATGGCGAAGGACGGGCGCTGAAACAGCCGCGACAGGAGATAGGTGCCCGGGACCGAATCCAGCAGGGTGAAGCCCAGACCCGCCAGCGACGCCCCCAGAAAATAGAGCAGCAGGCCATCGGCGCGCGCCAGGCAGACAAAGGCCAGCGCCATCACCAGCGCCCCGGCAAGCAGGCAGGTTCGCACGCCGAAACGGCGGACCAGGGCCGCCGGCACCGCACTGGTGATGCCGCAAAGAAAGCCCATCAGGCTGAAGCCGAAGCCGGCGGCGGTCCAGCTCCAGCCCAGCTCGCCGACCATGGCCGGCAGCGCCAGGCCCAGCGAACCGAAGGTCGCCGCCGTGATGATGAAATAAAGCGCGCTCATCAGGCCCAAAGTCGCCCATGCGCGTCCGCCACGCTCGACCATTGCCGCTACCGGCTCTCCAGCGTGCGTTTCACTTCGGCGGGAAAATCACCCAAGACCTTCAGCATCTCCGCGCGGGCCTTTTCCACATTGCGGCTGGCGATGGCGTCGGCCAGGGCGCGATGCTCGCTGAGGGCGGCCATGCCGTCATCGTCGGAGGGCCCGCGCATGGCATAAAGCCAGTAGCGCGCCGTCTGGTGATGCAGGGTCACGACCATCTTGGCCAGCGCGCGGTTGTGGCTGGCCGCCGCCACCGCGACATGAAAAGCCTCGTCCATCGCCGCCAGCGCCGCCTGGTCGTTGGCGCGCACCGCCTCTTCGCCATTGTCGAGCGTGGCGCGGATGCCGGCGATCTCCTCATCGCTGGCGCTCTGGGCGGCAAGGCCGGCGCAATGAACCTCGATCAGGCAGCGCGCCTCAAAGGCTTCGCGCGCGCCCACCAGATCCAGCGGCGCCACCGACGTGCCGACCCGGGCGCGGCGCACCACCAGACCTTCCAGCGCCAGCCGGGTCAGGGCCTCGCGGATGCCGGCCAGGCCGCCGCCATAGCGCCGGGCTAGGCTGTTCTCATCGAGCTGCTCGTTGGCCGCCAGCGCCCCGATGATGATGTCCACCAGGATGCGTTGGTACAGGCGCGACTTCAGAAGCCGCGGCGACCATTCGTCCAGCTGTGTCCCGGGGTCCCTTTCGCGGGGCGTCGCCATTGTCCTGCCTTTCCGGAGGGACAATGGGTACGCGCACCGCTATTGGCAAGGGGCCTCCCCGGCGCGCAGAGCACGCACGCAAAGACCGGAAGCCAACCAGACGAAATTGATTTCAAAGACATAGCCGGCATTTGGGCTTCCAGTGCCTTCAAAGCAAAAGGGCGCCCACAATGTGTGAGCGCCCTTTGTTGTTCAGCCCGCCATCAGTTGCCCGGCAAGGCGAAGGCCACCAGCTGGTCGGACAGGCGCGGCGTCAGGATGCCGTTGCCGCCGACAGCGAACGCGACATATTCCTTGCCCTTGTAGGTATAGACCGCGGGCTGGGCCACGGCGGGCGCATCCACGATCTGCTTCCACAGCACATTGCCGGTCTTCAGGTCGATGGCGCGCACGCGGCTGTCCATCGAGGCGCCGATGAAGATGATGCCCGATTTGGTGATCACCGGCGCGCCGATGGTCACCGAGCCCCAGCTTTCCGGCATGTAGAAGCCCCACTTCTGCACCTGGCCGAAGGGCTTCCTCCACAACAGCTTGCCGGTGTTCAGATCATAGGAGGACATCTGTCCGTAAGGCGGCGCCCAGCAGGGCATGCCCCACATGTTGAGGAAGTTCTCCAGCTTGAAGCCATAGGGCGAGCCTTGCTGTGCCGAATAGCCGTCTGCACCGCGCAGCTTGTCGCCATAAGTCTTGTCGGCTTCGGCGCGCGGGATCAGGGTGTAGACCTGCGGCACCTGGTCGGCATTGACAACATAAGTGCCGGTGGTGGGGTCAACCGCGCCACCACCCCATTCCACACCGCCCACGGTCGCGGGCCAGGACACCGAACCGCGCAAGGATGGCGGGGTATAGCGGCCCTCGTCGCGAATGCGCGCCTTCCAGCGGCTGCACTGGCCGAAGCTGACCACGTCGGCCAGGGTGGAAACCGGCGGCATCTGCTCGGCCACCAGCGGTTCCGGATAGGGCACGAAAGGCTGGGTCTTGGAGGCGACTTCGCCCGGCACATCGGACGCCGGATAGGCCTTTTCCACGATCGGATAGACCGGCTCGCCGGTATTGCGGTTCAACACCACCATCAGGCCCATCTTGTTGGCCTGTACCAGCGCCGGAATGGTCTGGCCGTTCTTGTGGATGTCGACCAGCGTGGGCGCGGAGTTGATGTCCAGATCCCAGATGTCGTGATGAATAAGCTGGCGGGCCCATTTCACTTCGCCGGTTTCGGCATTCACCGCCACCGTCGCCGTCACCATCGGCATCTCTTTCAGCCGGTCGCCGCCATAATAGTTGGGGCTGGGCGAAGACACCGGCAGGAAGGCCAGGCCTGTTTCGGGATCCACCGAAATGCCGGCCCAGACATTGGCGGTGCCGGTCTGGTTCTGCTGGTCCGGTGGAATGGGATCGAAGGTCCATTTCAGCTTGCCGGTCTGCGCATCGATGCCATAGACGGTGCCCGGATTCTCGGTCTTGTAGACCCAGTCCAGACCGGCCCAGCCCAGGATCAGCGTGTCCTTATAGACCGCCGGCGGCTGGATCAGGCCCACCTTCCATTTGTGGTTGATGGTGTTCCAGGCATCGACATTGACGACGCCATTGTTGCCGAAGCCCGTGCACGCCTTGCCGGTATCGGCATCTACACCATGCAGCTCGCCGTCCATGGTGCCGATATAGACCATCTTCTGGCAGGGCTGGCCGGCCACCGGACTGGAAGCCGCCCAATAGGAGACACCGCGGCCCTTGAAGCCTTGATTGGCGGGACCGCCCTGCTTGCCAGCGGCATAGACCCATTTCACCTTGCCGGTGTCGGGCTCGACCGCATAGATGTGGTACATCGGCGTGCCGACATAGACGGTGTTGTTGACGAACAGGGGCGTGGCGCCCCAACTCGTCTCATGCGCACCGCTGCCCACGTCGCCGGTGTGCACTTCCCACGCCTTCTTCAGGCCTTTCACATTGTCGGGCGTGATTTGGGTGGCGGTGGAATATTTCTGCGCCTGCTGATTGCCGCCAAAGGCATCCCAGGCCTGGGGCGGATCGGTATCCGGTCCCTGCGCGGTGGCCCGGTGGCCCGGCAAAATCAGTATGGCGGCGGCGGCAGCCGCGAAACCCAATGTATAGAGCGCGAGGTTCTTAATCTTCGACATCGTCAATCTCCACGCTGCGGTCGGCGGCGTCGCCGATCACGTTCATCAGCCAGCCGATCAGCGCCAGAGCTTCGGCGGCCATGATGACAGGGCTTTCCAGGAAATAGCCGGCCACGGACGAACCGATGATGTCCAGAAGGATGGACACAACCAGAAAGCCCTGCAGGAAACAGGGCCGGTTGGGCACGGTCGCCACCACGAGCGAGGCCAGCAGCATCAGAAGCGCCGCCGCCGCCACCAGGATCACGCCGCCGGTGCCGATCAAGCCGGTATCGGGCGTGTAATAATCGTAGGCGCAGATCGCCATCGCGACCAGCGAGGCCAATATGATCAGCCACGCGCCACGCGTGGAATGTTTTTGAGTCAACGTCCCCTCCCCAACTGCCGGGCTGATATTTTGTTTGATCCTAGTGTCGTTCGGTTTCGAAGTTCGCCCGGAGCCTGATATCGGTTATGGGCGAACCTCGAAACCACGACACTAGCGGTCTTTCGCTCAGACGCAAAACCGGTCCATTTCGCAGCAGCAGCATTTAGCCCGGCTGCGCGGCATCGCGTTTCTTCCAGCGATAGATGTGCTGGCTGTTGCGCCAGAAATACTTCTCGGCCTGGATGCGGGGGCGGCCGGCGAAATAATCCCGCATCAACGCCAGGGCCTCGGCAATGGTGGCGGTGCCCACGCTGTTGGGCCAGTCGCCGCCGAACATCACGCGGTCTTCGCCGAACGCCGCCATCAGCTGGTCCAGCCGCGCGCGCGGCGCGGTGACGATGACGCCCTTGTCATCTTTGTGAATCACCTGCGACAGCTTCAGGAAAAAATTGGGGTGCTGCGCCAGGTCCGCGATCAGAGAATCATAGAGCGCTTGTGTTTGCGGTATGGGATCCAGCGATGGCATGTGATCCATCACCACACGCAAATCCGGAACCGCCTCCATCGCCAAAAGCGCGCCGCGCAGCAGGTCGAAAGAGGGATTGGCCATGTCCAGGGTCTGGCCCATCTGGGTCAGCAATTTCAGGCCGTCGGCCATGCCGGGCTTGAGCACCTGCTTGCCACCCTCCATCTGCCAGACCCGGGCATAACGGATGCCGCGCCACAACGGATCCTTGGAGAAGCGGCCCAGATACTCCGGAAACTCCGGTTTCGACGGATCGAGGTCGCCCACCACGCCGACAAAGACGGGATCGGAGTTGGCGCGCTCCAAAATCCACAGATTGTCCTCGACCCAGGGGCTTGCCTCCACCACCACGGCGCCGACGATGCCGGTGTCCACGATCTGCTTGTGATAATTTTCCGGCAGCGCCAGTTGCGGCGGCTGGCCCTTGGGGCCCGAATACGGCACGCCCTGCGGCCGGGTAGGATCGAACAGATGGACGTGGGTGTCGATAACGGGAATGGCGTCGGCGGCAAAACCGGGCGCGGAAGCCAGAGCTGCCGCGCCCGCCAGAAATGCCCGGCGCTGCATCAATGCAAGGCGACCTTGGTCACCCGCCAATTGCCGGCTTCCGCCACATAAAGCGCATGGGGATCGCGGCAGTCGATGGCATTGACGCTGCCGAAATCCTTGGGCCCCTTGCCGGCCTGGCCGAACTTGCCCACCGCCGTGCCGTCCAGCTCCAGCTTGTAGATCTCGCCCCCGTGATCCAGATCGTTGGCAGGGTTGGAGTTGGAGCTGAAGAGATACTGGTGCGTGCCGGGCGAGATGCAGATCGCCTCCGGATCGCCGCCGCTGGTGATCGAGCTTTTGAAGTTGCCGTTATTGTCGAACACCTGGATGCGGTGATTGCCGCGGTCGGCGACATAGACATTGCCGTTCGCGTCCACCGCGATTCCGTGAGCCTCCTTGAACTGGCTGTCGCCGGTGCCGCGCGAGCCCCAGCTTTTCACGAACACGCCATCGGGGGTGAACTTGGCGACCCGGGCATTGCCGATGCCGTCGGCGACAAAGATGTTGCCGCTTGCATCCCAGGCCACGTCGGTGGGCGACTGGAACAGGTCGCTCTGGGCGCCCGAACCCGGCGGATTGCCGCGGCCATTGTCGGGCGTGGACGGCACGTCCACCGATTCCGGCTTGCGGCCGAGCAGCATGGCGACGCCGCCTTGCGGGTTCAGCTTGATCACCATGTCGCTGTAGCGGTCCACCACCCAGATATTGTCGTGGCTGTCGACGCGGACCTGCTGGGCGGCGAGGAAGCCATAGATCTGCTTGCCGATCTGGCGGACGAATTTTCCGTCAGGCCCAAACTCATAAAGACTGGAGCCGCCATGCACAAAGGCGCGGCTGCCGCCCAGCACCATGATGGGATCGGTGTTGCGGGTATAGACGAAGACATGGCCCTTGGAATTGGTGGCCACGCCCGCCGCCATGCCGAAGAAGGTGTCATGCGGCAGGGTAAGAGGCCAGGAGTTGGAATAGCCGATGTCCTGCGCCATGGCGGGCGCCGCGAGCACCGCGGCGGCGGCGAAGAGAAGGGTTGCGAGACGCTTCATGTTACTTGCTCCCCTTCAGCACGAATTTCTGCATGCGCCAGGATTCGATTTCGCCCACGATGATCTCGTTGGGGTTGCGGCAGTCCATCATGTGGACCACCTGGAAGCCCGGCGCCAGCTTGCCGGCATGGCCGAACTTGCCCACCACGGTGCCGTCCAGCTCCAGCTTGTAGATCTGTCCGGTCTTGGCCCAGCTTCCCGGCGAATTGCCGTTGGGGTTGGAGTTGGAAACGAACAGATACTGATGCGGACCTTCGGAGATGCAATCGGACCAGGCGGTGCCGTACTGGGTGTAGGTCGTCTTCCACTTCAGGTCATTGTCCAGCACCACATAGCGGTTGTTGCCGCGGTCGGCGACATAGACATTGCCCTGATGATCGACCTGCAACCCGTGCGGCAGGTTGTATTCGTTTTCGCCCTTGCCGGGCGCGGCGCTGCCGGATTCGGCCAGGAAGCGGCCGTCGGGCGAATATTTCATCACCCGGTTGTTGCAGTAGCCGTCGCTGACGAAAATATTATCTTGGCTGTCCCAGGCCACATCGGTGGGCCGGCACAGCGTGTATTTCTCGTCCGGCGGATTGGGCCCATGCGGCGTGGCATAGGGACCATCGGCCTGGCTGGGACGATGGCCGATGATCATCAGGACCTTGGTGCCATCCGGATTGAACTTGGTGATGACATTGGTGCCCTCGTCTATTGTCCAGATATTGTCGTGACGGTCGACGCGCACCGAATGGGCGAAGGCGAAGCCGTAAAAGCCCTTGCCGATTTCCTTGAGGAATTTGCCGTCGGGTCCGAATTCCCACAGCCTGGTCTGCGGCCCGCGGAAGAAGGCGAAGGCATCGCCCTTGGAATTGGTGGCCACGCCCTGCATCTCGCCCATGGCGTCGCCGGGGGGCATCTTGAAGAAATTCGGCACCGCCTCGTATGGCAGGTCGGGCGCGCTGGCATAGGCCGTGGCCGCGGCCTGCGCGAAAGCCGAAACCGGCGTGAGCAAAAAGGAAACAGCGGCTGCCGCCGCCAGACATGCCTTCACGAGAGACCTCCCCAATAAAACCCGCGCTTCTCTTGGCGTCATGGGCTGCGAGGGGAGTGTATACAGCAAAGCGACAAGGGCAAGACGGTGCTTTGGTCCACGCTGCGGTGCAACCAACCGGCTAGTGGCTATTTACTGAGCATGGGCCGGCCCTCATGGGCGACCAGAAGGTCGTGCATGTCGTCGGCATGTTCTTCCTCAACCCTGAGGATGCCTTCGATCATCACCCGCGTGCCGGGATCGTCGTCGCCGAAATAGCGGATCAGTTCGCGGTAATGATCCACCGCGATGCGTTCGGCGATCAGGTTCTCCCGGATCAGCTCCACCAGATTGCCGCCTTGCGAATATTGCGAGGCCGACCGGCTTGTCAGGCCTTCGGGATTGAAGTCAGGCTCGCCACCCAGCTGGTTGATGCGTTCGGCGACAGCTTGCGCGTGCTCCCATTCTTCCTTGGCATGCTGGGAAAACTCAGCTTTCACGCCTTCGCTGGAAATGCCATGGGCGGCGATGGCGTGCTGGGAATAACGCAACACGCAGACGATCTCCGTCGCCAGCACCGATTGCAGGATCTCGACGGTCTTCTTGACGTCACCGCCATAGGTGGTGCCGATGGCGCCCTGGTCCAGATGCTTCCTGGCGCGCGCCCGCAGGGTCTTGATGTCGGATAGGAAAGGTTTTTTCTGGTCGGTCATGAAAAATCTCCTGATGAAATCAGTAACGTCGCGCCATGCTGAAGCTGAGCTTGTCCTCTTCCCAGCCGGCGGAAATGGCGGCGGCAGTCGCCACCACGGCCCCGAACAGGAGCGCCAAGGCGGTCCATAGCGCACCGTAGCCCGCGGCCTTGCGCGCCATGTCCAGTTCCTGGCGCATATGGGTTTCGACGAAATCAACGCGCTGAAGCGCGGCGTCGTAGGAAGCGCCGGCATCCTTGGCGGTCAGCCGCACCAGGTCATCGTGATTGGGACCATGAACGGGGCTGGCCGGATGCAGGTCGGCGACCAGCACGCGCGCCACTTCCTGCTTGTCCTGTTCCAGGGCTGGGCCGCTCATGTCGGCATGCGGGCCCACGGGCGCCAGCAGCACGTCCGCCCAATAGGCCGCGATGACACTTTCATCGCGCGGCGCATCGCCCCGCAGCCGAGGTCCGCCGCCCGCCGCCACCAGGGCGAGGACCACCAGGCCCGCCACGACCGTGATTGCCCACATCACCAGTCCATGCAGGCCAGCGCGCCATTCCTCTTCCCGCCTGGTCTCAAGTGCCGGCCCGATCAGCCGTCCCGCGACGTGACCGCCAGCCGCAAAGCCAAAGGCTTGCGCTGCCAGAACATAGATCGCGCCCAGGGTGAGGAAGGTGGCGCCGCCATTGCGTGGCATCAGGGTCAGGCCAAAGCCCGCCCCCAGCACAATCAGGAAAAAAGCCGTGGCCGAGGCGACCGCGGCACCCGCGATCACCGCACCCCATTGGAAGGGGTGATCGTCGCTGACGATGGTGGCGCTCCCGTCGGGGCCTTCGGAAAGCACTGTCGTCGTCATGGCGCGCCCTTCATTGTGCTTGCGGGTCAGCGCAATAACGGCGGGAGGGGACGAAAGTTCCTGTTCTCGGAACTGCCGCAGGTCAGGGGCGTTTCCGGCAACACAGAACAGGACAAATCAAATGCGATCCGGCTGCCTCTGGCTTCTAGGCGTACCGCTTCCGATCATCATCCTGTTGTGGCTGATAACCGGTCACGCCTGAACCACCCGAGCCAAGAGTCAAATCGAGATCGGGGTCTGCGGCACCATGCAGCCGCCATCCACGGAAATCTCCGTCGGCACCAGATCATCCTCGATCGGCACCGTCTCCATGCCGTCCAGACAGAGAGAGGGACTTGTGTCTGAAGACATGTCTTCGGCATACGCCATATGCGGCACGGAAAGCATCACGCCCAGCACCCAGGCAGCCGACAAGCGATAAAGAGCGCGTTTCATCACAGCAACAGCCCGCCTTCGCGAGAGCCTTCCTGCGTCCGCCCCGGGGACGCGAAAACCCGAAGACCCATTACTAGGGCATATTATAACAGATTTTTTGCGCCGCAACATAACTTTCATGGGTTCCCAAACGCGGCAAACTGCCCGCCACGACGGCAAGTTCCCGATCTGCTAGGAAACCCCGCCTCTTGCCGGGATGCACGCCATGAAAAGTCTGCTCGCCTCCGCCGCCCTGTTGCTGGGAGTGACCGCCACCGCCTTCGCCCAGCCGGAAACCAGCGCCTTCACCATCAGACTGGATGATCCCCGCGCCATTGCCCTCACCGGGGCTGTGGGCGACGGCAAGGCAGACGACAGCGCCGCGATCCAGGCGGCGATCGACAAGGCCGCCAGCGACAGGGGCGAAGACATCGTCTTCATTCCCCAAGGCCGTTATCGCCTGACCCGCACCATCTATGTGTGGCCCGCCGTGCGCGTGATCGGCTGGGGGCCCAAGCGCCCGGTATTCGTGCTGGGCGACAATACGCCCGGCTTCTCCAAGGGCATCGCCGACATGGTGTTCTTCGCGGGAGCGCGGCCCGGTCCTGCGCGCCCCGGGCGGCCCGTGTTTCGCGTGCCCTTCGCCGTGCCCGGCACCGTGCCGCCCAATCCCGACATGCCCGATGCCAATCCCGGCACGTTCTATTCGGCACTGAGCAACATCGATTTCGAGATCGGCAAGGGCAATGCGGGCGCTGTCGGCATCCGCTTCCATGGCGCGCAGCATGACTATCTGAGCCATATCGATTTCCATATCGGCTCGGGGCTGGCCGGCCTGCACCAGGTCGCCAATGAAGCCGAAGACCTGCGCTTCTTTGGCGGCCGTTATGGCATCCTGGCGGAGAAGCCCTCACCGGCCTGGCAGTTCACCCTGCTGGACGGCAAGTTTGAAGGCCAGCGCGAAGCCGCGATCCGCGAACATGAAGCCTCGCTGACTTTGGTCAACGCGTCCTTCCGCAATGTGCCGGTGGCAATTGATATCGACCCGGACAGTTCCGACTGGCTGTGGGTGAAGAACAGCCGCTTCGAGAATATCGCCAAGGCCGCCGTGATCGTCAGCAATGAGAACAGCGTCTATACCCAGATCGGCTTCGAAAATGCCGTGGCCGCCAATACGCCGGTGTTCGCGCGCTTCCGCGACAGCGGCAAGACGCTCGGCTCAGCTGGCATTTACGAAGTCAGAGCCTTCAACCATGGCCTGATCCTGAAGGCGCCAGGCGAGATGGGCGAAATCGGCACCCGCTGGGATGCCGCGCCGCTGGCTTCGATGCCGGCCCCCTTGGCGCCCGCGATAAGACCGCTGCCGCCTTCGAACCAGTGGGTGAATATCAGGACGCTCGGCGTGATGGGCGACGGCAAGACCGACGACACCGCCGCCATCCAGCACGCCATCGACACCACCCGGGTGATCTATGTGCCCAGCGGCCGCTACATCGTGCATGACACCATTCACCTGAAACCCGACACGGTGTTGATCGGGCTCCATCCCTCCATCACCCAGTTCGACCTGCCCGACAACACACCGGGCTTTGGTGGCGTGGGCGCGCCCAAAGCATTGCTGGAAACCTCCAAAGGCGGCGACAATATCGTCAGCGGCATCGGCCTGTTCACCGGCGGCATCAACCCGCGCGCGGTGGCGGCGCTGTGGCAGTCGGGCGAATCCTCGCTGATGGATGATGTGCGCTTCCTGGGCGGGCACGGCACCAATCTGGCGGACGGCACACGCTATAATCCCTACGACACCATGCACGCGGCCGATCCCGATCCCAGGAAACGCTGGGACGGGCAATATCCCTCGCTGTGGGTGACCAACGGCGGCGGCGGCACCTTCACCAATCTGTGGTCGGTGGACACCTATGCCAGCTTCGGCGTGCTGGTGTCGGACACCACCACCCCCGGACATGTCTATGAGCTTTCCAACGAGCATCACGCACGCGTCGAGATCGCGCTGAACCGCGCCCGGAACTGGGACTTCTATGCGCCCCAGACCGAAGAGGAAGCCGGCGAAAGCCAGGAAGCCATTTCCCTGCAGATCCAGGATTGCAGCCATATCACCATCGCCAACTGGCATGCCTATCGCGTCACCCGCACGGTACGCCCGGTGGACACCGCGGCGCGCATCTTCAACTCCGGTGACATCCATTTCCGCAATGTGCATGTGAATGCCGAAAGCGGGTTGGGAACCTGCGACGCCAATGGCTGCGCCACATACTTGCGCGCCAGCAAATTCCCCGCCGAGAACGCCATCCGCGACCTGACCCATCACATCGACACCCGCGAGCGGGAATTCGCGGTGCTGGATTATCCCGCCGCACCGCCGGTGCCGGCCATGGCCGGCATGGGCAACAAGGTCGAGAAGCTGGAAGACGGTTTCTATTCCATCTCCGGCGGGGCGGTGGACGCCCATGGCAAGCTCTACTTCGTCGACAAGCACCAGCAGCGCATCTATGGCTGGTCGCGCGAGGAAGGCCTCACCATTGAGCGTGACAATCCCGTCGATCCGGTGAATCTGGCCATCGACAAGTCCGGCGACATCCTGGTGCTGTCGTCGCTCGGTTCGGAAGGCACGCTCTACAGCTTCAGGCCTGGCTCGCCCGAGACCCAGATGACGGTGATCCCGCCCACGCCCACGACAGCGCATCCGGGCGCCACCGCCATTCTTCCGGGCAATTATTGGAACAATGGCGAGTTCAAGGACCAGATCGATCTCAAGACCTATCGCTACATCACGCTACCGGAAATGTTCGCCCGCGATATGGCCGCGCCCAAGGCCAAGGAATATGTCTCGCCGGACGGCAGCCTGTTCTTGGCCGACGCGCGCACTTTCCAGCAGGGGCCGCCGGACGGCACCGGCTGGCGCTTCAGCGACAATCTGGATACCTACGGCTTTGTCAACGCCATGCCCGGTCACCGCGTCTTTGTCAGCAATGAATCCGAAGGCCGCACCTATAGCGGGCTGGTGGGCGACAATGGCGCGGTCACTGACCTGAAGCTCTTTGCCAATCGCGGCGGGGAAAGCGTGGCGGTGGCGGCCGATGGCAATGTCTATCTCGCCAATGGCCAGGTGCTGGTCTATGCGCCGGATGGCAAACCGCTCGGACGGATCGATGTGCCGGAACGGCCGCTGCAGCTTCTGTTCGGCGGCGCGGATGGGCGGACGCTGTTCATCCTCACCCATCATGCGCTGTATAGCGTGAAGACATAACTGTCATTCCCGGCCTCGCGAAGCGACAGCTTCGCGAGGGGAAGGGGATCCAGGCGTCTGCAGCCTACGGGTCTCATAGACCTGGATTCCCTTCCCCTCGCGCCGCTAATCGCGGCACTCGGCCGGGAATGACATGTTGAATATCGGCTAATCAGACCCGACCATGGAGATAATCGAAGCTCTGCTTCACCATTTCCAGCGGCGAGGGATCATAGGGCTCCTCGATTTCCAGGAAGGCGCGCTCGACGCGTGTCTTGTGCGCGGCCGCCAGCACGGCCTTCCAGTCGATGATGCCCTTGCCGATGATGGCGCTGATCATCTTCATGTTGGTGTTGGGGATACCCTGGTTCTTCAGGTCCTTGATATGCAGTGAGTGGTAGCGCTCGGGATATTTGGTGAGATAGGCGACGGGATCGGCACCACCCGCCACCACCCAGCCGATATCCATCTCCATCTGCACCAGCGCCGGATCGGTTTGCTGGAGCAGCAGGTCGTAAGGCACCACATCGCCGATCTTGCGGAACTCCAGATTGTGGTTGTGATAGGCGAAGCTCAGCCCCGCCGCCTTGCACAGCCCGCCGATCTTGTTGAAGGCGTCCGCATTCTTCTTCCAGTCATCCACACTGGGGCCGCCCATGATGGTGGCGCGCTCCGCGGGATAAAGCGGGAAGGAACAGGTGATGTTGGTGATCCCCACGGCTTTGGCCTGGTCGATGGTGGCCTGGGGCGTGTCGCGCAGATCGTTGCCGCCGGCATGGATGCTTTTCCAGCTGATGCCCAGACTGTCATAGAGCTTCTTCTGGTCCTGGGCGCTCTTGCCGCTATTGGTCAGGTTGGCCTGGACATGGCGGATGCCGATGTCGCGCACCTTCTTCATAGTGCCGTCATAGTCCTTCGTCAGGTCCTGGCGCACGGTGTAAAGCTGCAGCCCCAGCGGCACGGATTTTTGCGCAAAGGCGGGACCGGAAACCGCCATCGCGGCGGCGCCCAGCAAAAAGTTGCGGCGGTTGGTCATGGTCACTCCCTGTCAGTTCCGCTTGGGCGGTTCGATGAAATCATCTGCCGCCGGCAGCGCGAGTGCAGTGCAGCAAGCCGGCCGGCGGAAACGCAATATCATTCTCTCCCCACTCGGCAGATGTCTTAGGCCATTTCGCGCATCCTTGCACGGTCTCCGGCGCCGCCCTAGGCTTTCGGAAAACAGGAGCCTCGGCGATAGCCGGAGCGATCGTTAAAGGAGCGTCGGCACGAGCCGGAGCGACCATTAAATAAATTGAGTGGGGGACCGGATGACATTTCGCAATCTTCTGCTGGGCGCCGCGTTGGTTTTCGCCACACCGGCGCTGGCGGCGACCGGTTCATTCACGGGTGCGACCGCCAACCTCGCGCCCAATGATCCGGCCGGGCAATGGACGCGCCAGGCGCGCGACTATGCCAATACCCGCTACAGCCCGCTGACCCAGATCAACAAGAACAATGTCGGCCGGCTGCGCATCGCCTGGGGCTTCAGCGACGGCCAGATGTACGGCCATGAAGGCGCGCCGCTGGTGGTGGGCGACACCATGTATGTGGTGACCCCTTTTCCCGACATCGCCTATGCGCTGGATTTGTCCAAACCCGGCGCGCCGATCAAATGGGTCTATCAGCCCAATCCCGATCCGCGCGCCATCGGCAAAGCCTGTTGCGACAAGGTGCTGCGCGGCTGGGCTTTCGCCGACGGCAAGCTGATCTACAACCTGTTGGACGACCATACCGTGGCGGTGGACGCGGGTACCGGCAAGGAAGTCTGGCGGGTGCAGCTTGACGACGTGACCAAGGGCCCGACCATGACCCAGGCCGCCTTTGTGGTGGGCAACAAGGTCTATGTCGGTTCCAGCGGCGGCGAACTGGGCACCAATGGCTGGTTCCAGGCGCTGGACGTCAAGGACGGTCACACGCTGTGGAAGGCGATGACCAATGGTCCCGATGCCGGCGCGCTGATCGGGCCGGACTTCCATCCCTTTTATGCCTTCATGCAGGGCAAGAATCTTGGCGAAACCAGCTGGCCGGCGGATGCCTGGAAGCATGGCGCCTCCGCGCCCTGGGGCTGGGTGTCCTATGACCCCGACCTGAATGAAGTCTATTACGGCACCTCCAATCCGGGGCCGCGCGTGCCGTCCCAGCGTCCGGGCCTGAACCTGTGGAGTGCTGCGGTATTCGCGCGCGACGCCGACAGCGGCCAGGCCAAGTGGGCCTATCAGTTCACTCCGCATGACGAATGGGACTATGACGGCGTCAATGAGAATGTGCTGATCGATATTCCCTGGGCTGGCGCGCGCCGCAAGGTGATGGTGCATTTCAACCGCAACGGTTTCGCCTACACCATCGACCGCGCCAGCGGCGAAGTGCTGGTGGCCAAGCCCTTCGGTTATCAAAACTGGGCCAAGGAGATCGATCTCAAGACCGGCATGCCGGTGGTCAATGACGCGGCGCATCCCAGCGTGGAAAAGAAGGTCGCCAATATCTGTCCGCCCGACATCGGCGTGAAGAACTGGAATCCGTCGGCCTTCAGCCCCCGCACCGGGCTGCTTTATGCCGGCGTGTTCAATTCCTGCATGGACCTCACCAACCACATCGTCGAGTACATTCCCAGCTCGCCCTATGACGGCATGGAGATGGCGCGCCATGCCGGGCCCGGCGGCAACTGGGGCGAGTTCATCGCCTGGGATCCGGTCGCGGGCAAGCGGGTGTGGAGCATCAAGGAAAATCTCTATGTGTGGAGCGGCGCGGTCGTCACCGGCTCCGACCTGGTGTTCTACGGCACCATGGATGGCTGGTTCCGCGCCGTGGACGCGCGTACCGGCAAGGTGCTGTGGTCGCAGAAGCTGGGCTCCGGCATCACCGCCGCGCCCATGACGTTCGTCGGCCCCGACAAGCGGCAATATGTGGCGGTCTATTCCGGTGTCGGCGGCGGCGCCGGCGTGATCCGGCGCGAGAAGGGATTTATGCCGGGCGGCAACACGCTTTATGTTTTCTCGGTGGATGGCAATGGCATCGGCAACGGCGCCAGCCAACTGATCAGCCAGGCGGGTGCGGCGGCACCGGTCTCGGTGCCTCCCGCGGCAGCACATAACTGATGAAGAAGCTGGTTCTTGCATTTGTGCTTGTGGCTACGCCGGCTGTGGCGCAGGTGACGGCGGACACGCCCAATCCGATGGCCGGCAATGCCGACGCGGCCGAAGCGGGCCACGCCCTGTTCGGCAAGATGAATTGCGCCGGCTGTCATGGTTATGACCTGACCGGCGGCATGGGACCGGACCTGACGGATGCGAGCTGGCTATATGGCGGCAAGCCGGGCGAGATATTCCATACCATCGCGGAAGGCACGCCGCGCGGCATGCCGGCCTGGAAGGACAAGCTGACTCCCGATCAGATCTGGCAACTGGTCAGCTATATCCAAAGCAGGAAAGCCAACTGACGGAGGCACACATGCGCAAGATCGCAACGGCGCTGGCCCTGCTGTGCGGGCTGGCCATGAGCGCGCAGGCCGCGCCGGTTTCAACCACCGAAGGACCGGTGGAAGGCATGACCAAAGATGGCATAACGCGCTTCCAGGGCATTCCTTATGCCAAGCCGCCGGTCGGGCCCCTGCGCTGGATGCCGCCGCAACGGGCACAAAAATGGTCCGGCGTGCGGCAGGCCAGCAAGTTCGGCCCCACCTGTGCGCAAATCACAACTCTGGGGCCATTTGCCGGTCCACCCAACAGCAACGAGGACTGCCTCTACCTGAATGTCTTCACGCCGAACGTGAAGGGCAAGCTCCCCGTCCTGGTCTGGCTTCATGGCGGCGGCTATTTCGATGGCGCCTCCAACGACTATGATGCCAGCAAGCTGGTGACGCGCGGCCATCTGGTGGTGGTCACCATCAATTACCGCCTGAACCTGTTCGGCTTCATGGCGCATCCTGCCGTCGATGCCGAAGGCCATGCCTTCGGCAACTACGGCATCATGGACATGCAGGCGGCGCTGCGCTGGGTGCAGCGGAATATCGCGGCCTTCGGCGGCGATCCCGGCAATGTCACCCTGGGCGGCCAGTCGGCCGGCGCGGGCGCCAGCGCCGCCAATGTCTTTTCGCCGGGTGCGCGCGGTCTTTTCCAGCGCGCCATCTTCCAGAGCGGCGGCTATACGCCCTTCGTCCCCAAATCGGTTGCCGAGGAGAAGGGCCAGAAATTCGCCGCCGCTGCCGGCTGCGCCGCTGGCGATGTGGCGAAATGCCTGCGCGCCCTTCCCGCCGCGAAAATCGAGGCGCTGGCGGGCACGGCCAGCGACACCAGCCCGTTGATCACCAATCCGCTGGTGGACGGCACGGTGATCCCCCGTCAGGAGATCGACCTGATCCAGTCCGGCCAGTTCAACCAGATGCCGATCATGATGGGCACCACCCATGACGAAGGCAATTTCACCAACGGCATCCTCCAGTATTTCAAGAAGGACCGCGCCCCGATCAATGAGGCCGACGACCACGCCTATGTGCAGAAGACTTATGGCGGCAATGCCGGACCGGGTGGCACCCCGCCCGCCTATCCCAAAGGCACGGTGGATGCGGTGCTGGCGCGTTATCCGGCGGTCAGGCTGGGCGCGCAGATGGCCTGGGACAGCGCGCACAGCGACATGCTGGCCTGCCGTGGACAATATACCGCCGAGGCGCTGTCGCCCCACGCGCCGGTCTATATGTACCTATTTGATGACCGCACGGCGCAGACCTATTTCCCCAAAATGCCGGGCTATCAGCCGCTGGCCTATCACACCGCCGATATCGCCTATGTCTTCACCGGCTATCATGGCGGACCCGAAGGCCTGCACTTCACGCTGAACCCGACGCAGACCCAGCTGTCAGACCATATGGTCGACGCCTGGGCCAACTTCGCGCGGACCGGTAATCCCAATGGCCAGGGCAATGCCCCCTGGCCGCGCTGGCAGAAAGGCGCGGACACGCCCGCCTATCTCCTGCAAAATGCCGGCTGGAAGACGGTGCAGACCAACGCCCAGTTCGCCGCCGCCCACAATTGCGGCTTCTGGAACACAATCCTTCGCTATAAGTAGGCCTGTGTTGCAAATAGGATTTCTCATGCGCCTGTTTCTTTCCGTTGCTTTCCTCGCCGTGCTCACGGTTTCGGCGAATGCCGCCGAGATCCGCGTGCTGGCGCCGGGCTTTGTCTATAATTCCGCGCTCAAGGACCTGGCCGCCGACTTCACCAAGCGAACCGGCGTCAATGTCGTGGTCAGCGAGGGCGGCATGAATGTGATCGTGGATCAGATCAAGACCGCGACACCGGCCGCCGATGTCATCGCGCTGCCCGCCGACCTGATGAACACGCTTTACCTGGAGGGCGGTATCGTGCCCGGCAGCTACACACCGCTGGGCCGCGACGAATTGGGGCTGGCGGTGAAGAAGGGCGCCCCCAAGCCCGACATCTCCACCATGGACAAGCTGGCGGCGGTGCTGAAATCCGCCCAGGCCGTGGAGGTGAATGATCCCAAGGCCGGCACCATGCAGGGCGTGATCATTGACGGCATTCTCAAGCGCCCGGAATTCGCCGGGGTGCATGTGGTGCCGGTGTCGAAAGGAGAAGGCGCCGGAGCCCTGGCACGTGGCGAAGGCGACATGGCGATCCAGCTGGTGCCCGAAATCCTCAACAAGCCGCCGATCGATCTGGTCGCGCCGCTGCCGGTGGAACTGGGCGGGCATATGGACGCGATCCTGGCAGTGTCCAAGCGCAGCAGCGATCAGAAGAATGCGCTTGCCTTCGTCAAATTCCTCGCCAGTCCGGAAGCGCGCTCCGCCTGGGTGGCGAAAGGTTTGAAGCCTTTTTAGTCTGGTTTGTGACCAGCTGAACCAGCCCCTCACCCTTCGACAAGCTCAGGGTGAGGAATTAATAGGTCTCCTCATGCCGAGCCTCCCGAGCTTGTCGAGGGGCGAAGCATGAGGAGCGACAATTCCAATTGAATACACAATGCTCCTGCTATTTCGGCGTCTCGACGATCCCGCCGGCCTTCCACACGGCTTGCGCCTCAGCCCGGGTGGCATAGCGCAGGAAGGCTTCCGCGTCGGACGGATTGGCGGACACTTTCAGTACCGCCGCCGACATGTCCACATGCAGGCCCAGATCGTCGGGGAACGGCCCCACCACCTCCGCGCCCTTGGCCATCAGCTCCTCGGTCATCGCGCCGCCGCCGAACTCGGCATCGCCGCGCACGATGGCGTCGCCGATCATGCCCTTGATCGGGCGCGGCTCGACCCCGGAAAATTCCGGGCGCTTGAGCATGTCTTCCACCATGGCGCCGGTCAGGCTGCCCACCTTGGGATCGGCATAGGCCAGCACGCCCGCCTGTTTGACCACGGCCACGAACTTGTCATGGCTGGAAATGTCGGGATGCGGTCCACCCGCTTTCACCACCATCCCGAACGGAATGCGGCCCAACGGGCGCCGGCTGCCGGGCGCCAGCTTGGGCGCGAAAGCGACGAAGTCGGTGGTGGGGGCGATTACCACATCGCCCGGATCGTCCTTGCCCACCGCGGTGCGGATGCGCCCGACATTGAAGCCGGCGAAGGTCACCTTGTTGCCGGTTTGCGCTGTCCACGCTTGCGCCAGTTTGGTCAGCGGACCGTTGACGATGCCAGGCGAATAGACCGTGATGTCCGCAGCCCGCGCGCCTGAAGACAACAGAATGAACAAAGCAGCAAGACGGATGTGGCGCACGGCGTTTCCTCTTATGTGATTGGCCTGGCGCTTCGCTACTTGAGGCCGATATTTATTGACGATCAGTCAAGCGTGAATTGCCGGTCTTGGCAATGCGTCGTAAAAGACAGTGATAAGAGGGAGCGTTCCATGATGGCTGATGCGATGCAAACCACGCGGCGTGAGGCAATGTGGCTTGGCGCAGGCGGGCTCTTGGCGCTGGCGCCGTTCGAGGCCGCGCCCGCCTTCGCCATGACCGGCGACATGGCCGGCCTGCCCTGGGCCAACAATGCCATGCGCTGGGCCCAGGTCGCCTTCACCGAGGATGACCCGCCCAGCTACGATCCCAATTTCTGGTTCGACCTGTTCAGGAAAACCCATGTCGAGGCGGTGTGCCTGTCGGCGGGCGGCTGCATCTGCTTCTACCCGTCCAAGGTGCCGCTGCACTATCGCGCCAAATATCTGGGCGACCACGACATGTTCGGCGACATGGTCAAGGGCGCGCGCGCCCAGAACATCAGCGTGATCGCGCGCGTGGACCCCCATGCCATGAGCGAGGCAGCCTTCGCCGCCCACCCCGAATGGGCCGCCTGCACGCAAGACGGCAAGCCCCGCCGCCACTGGGCCGCGGCCGACATGTATGTCACCTGCCAGAATGGCGGCTTCATGTTCGACTTCATGCCGGCCGTCCTGAAAGAGATCGCCGACAATTATCAGCCGGAAGGCTTCTTCGGCAATCGCTGGGCCGGCAGCGGCATGTGTTACTGCAACACCTGCCGCACCAAATTCCGCGCCGCCACAGGCCAGGAGCTGCCCACCACCAACGATCCCCAGAACCCGCAGCGCAAGGCCTATATCCAATGGAATGCCGACATGCGGTGGCGTCAGTTCAAGCTGTGGGACGACACGGTGAAGGCTTCGAAGAAGGACAGCTTCTTCAGCCCCAATGGCGGGATGAACGATCCCAACAATGTGATCATCCCCATCGTGGCGGTGGACCGCCAGGGCCGCAGCGGGCTGACCCCCGTCTGGGCGATGGGCAAATATGCCAAACAAGTGCGCGCCTATATGCAGAACCTGCCTGTCTGCGGGCTGTTCAATGTCGGCATCGAGGACGAGAACCGCTGGAAGGATTCCGTGCAGCGCGGACCCGAGTTGGAAGCCTGGGCCCATTCCGGCATCGCCCAGGGCTTCCGTCCCTGGTACTGCAAGTTCAACGCCCGCATCTTCGACCCGCGCTGGGTCCCGCCGGTCGAGAAAATTTTCCAGTGGCACTATGCTCATGACAAATACATGCGCAACACCGCCAACCTGGCGCGGGTGGCGATGGTCAATTCCACACAGTCGGGCATCTTCACCGCCGGCGGCACCGCCTTCACCGCCGGTGACGGCGTACGCGCGGCCCAGCGCGTCACCGATGCCCAGAACGGCTATTACCAGGCGCTGGTGGAGGCGCGCATTCCCTTCGAGCTGGCCGATGACCGCCAGCTGGAGCCGCAGCATATCGGGCGGTATCGCGTGCTGGTGCTGCCCGACATCGCCGCATTGTCCGACAAGCAATGCCAGCAGATCCGCGACTATGTGATGGCGGGCGGGCGCATCGTGGCTACAGGTGAAACGTCGCTTTATGACGAGACCGGCAAGCGGCGCGCCAATTTTGGCCTGGCCGACCTGTTCGGCTGCGATTACGTCAAGACCGCCGACGGCGTGAAGAACAGCTATCTCACCCCGCGCCACCCCCATCCGCTGACCCGCGGGCTGGAGGATGCGCCGCGCATCATCGCCGCCACCCAGCAGATCATGGTCAAGGCGCATGACGATGCGAAAGCGCCGGTGACGCTGGTGCCCAGCTATCCCGACCTGCCGATGGAGCGGGTCTATACCATGACGCCTGAGACCAACATCCCGATGGCCTTCTGTCGCCAGGTGGGCAAGGGCCGGGTGGTCTATTTCCCCATGGACCTGGACCGCACCTTCTGGGAAGTGCTGGCGGCCGATCATCTGCTGCTGCTGAAGAACGCGGTGGACTGGGCGGCGGAAGAGACACAGCCCATGACCGTGACGGGACCGGGCCTGGTGGACATTTCCTACTGGCGGCAGAAGAACTCGCTGGCGGCCCATATCGTCAACATGAACAACCCCATGATGATGAAAGGGCCCTATCGCGAGATGCTGCCCACCGGACCCTATAGCGTGTCGCTGGAGATTCCGGCCGGCGCCAAGCCCGGTGCAGTCCGGCTGCTGGAAAGCGGCGCAACCCCCAAGACGTCGCGCGACGGCTCACGGCTGGTGGTGGAAGTGCCGAAAATCCGGCTGCACGAAGTGGTGGCGGTGGACTTGGTTTAATTCTTGGGTTTAATTCTTGGGTTTAATTCCTGGATTTAAATTTTGGGCCTGCCAGGCCGCGGACGATAGACGCGCAAGGCATTGTCGCCCATCACCGCGCGCACCGCGCCCGGATCCTTGACGGCGACGCTCTCGCGCGCCAGTTCGAACCAGCCCCGATAGTCGCCGGCAAGCGTCAGCACCGGCCAGTCGCTGCCCCAAAGCAGCCGGCCGGGCCCGAACAGGTCGAGCAGCACGCCGATGGCGCGTGCGACATCATCCTTGCTGCCGTCTGGCGGCAATTCGGTCAAAAGCCCGCTGACCTTGCAGGTGACATTGGGCGCCGCCGCCAGCTTTTCGATCCCGCTTGTCCACGCCGCCATGGCATCGGGATGCGCGAGTTTCGGCTTGGCGGCATGATCCAGCACGATGGAGAGTTGGGGATGGCGCGCGGCGAGTTCGGCAATGGCGCCGATCTGGTGCGGCAGGATCAGGGCATCGAACACCAGGCCTTCGGCGGCAATGGCGTTCAGCGCCGGATCAAGTGAGGGCTTGCGGATCCAGTCGGGGTCGGGAAGGTCCTGCAGCATGGGCCGCACGCCCAGGAAATGTGGATCGCCGGCCCGGCGGCGCACCTCATCGGCGGCATCGTCCGCCAGAAGATCGATCCATCCCACCACGCCCAGCACCCAGGGCGTGCGGCGGGCGTTTCCAAGCATGTAGTCGGTCTCCGCCGGCGTTGGCGCAGCCTGGACCAGAATGGTGGCGTCGACACCGGTCTGGATCAGTAGCGGACGCAGATCGGCGGTGGAGAAGACCCGATGGATGGGATTTTCCGGCGTCAGCCAGCCATAGTCGCCGCGGCCTGGGTCCCAGAAATGCTGATGGGCATCGACAATCATGGCTCACTTGAAACTGGTGCGTCGTCGCGGATGAGTTTCTCCCGTCGCAAATCCTGCCACAGCGCCGCCGGAATTTTATGACGGTAAAGCGCCACGGTTTGTTCCACACGCTCCGGTGAATCCACCCCAGGGATCACGCTGGCGACCAGCCGGTGCGCAAGCGGGAACTGCAGCGCCGCCGCCGGCAGCGGCACGCCATGACGGTCGCACACCGCCTCGATACGGCGCACCTTTTCGATCACGTCGGCGGGCGCGGGTTCGTAGTTATAATAGAGCGTCGCACTGCTTCTGGCGCCCACCGCCAGGATACCGGAATTGTAAGGCCCCCCCACGACAATGGCCGTGCCCGCTTTTTCGCAGAGCGGGAACAGGTCATCCAAGGGGGCCTGTTCCAGCAAGGTGTAACGTCCGGCGATCAGGATCACATCCAGCCGGGCATGTTGCATCACGTCCAGGCAGGCGGGCACTTCATTGACGCCCATGCCGAAACCGGAAATCGCTTTGGACGCGCGCAATTCCTCCAACGCCTTCAGGCCGCCGCCCCTGGTCAGTTCAGTCATCCGGGCGGCGTTCTGGTCGCCATGGGTCAGCCGGCCGATGTCGTGAATGAAAAGAATGTCGATCTTCGACAGGCCCAGCCGCTGCAGGCTGTCTTCGTAAGACCGCATCACCGCGCCATAGGAATAGTCATAGACCGGCTCGAACGGCATGGGCGTGGCATAGCCGTGGCGCACAATGGTCTCGTCCACCGGACCGGCGACCTGCTTCAGCAGCCGTCCGACCTTGGTCGAAAGCACGACAGCCTTGCGTGAGCGCAGCGCATCGCCCACCCGGCGCTCCGACAGGCCGAAACCGTAGAAAGGCGCGGTGTCGTAATAGCCGAAGCCGGCCGCTTCCGCCGCGGCAAGCGTGGCCCGCGCCGTCTCGTCCGCCAATGGCCGGAACACATTGCCGATGGGCGCGGTGCCGAAGCCCAGTTCGGTGACTTCAAGACCGGTCCGGCCCAGCTTGCGCAGCGGAAAACTCATGTCGCGGCATGCCCCATTTTCGGCGCCATATAGCCGAAGCTCAGCACCACCAGATAGCAGAAGGCTGGAAAGAACAGGCTCCAGTGCAGCGCACCGGTCATGTCGGAGAACCAGGCCATCAGCGGCGGCACCACGGCGGCGCCGGAAACCGCCATCACAATGAAGGAGGAAGCAAACTCGGTCTCATGACCCAGCTTTTCCAGCCCCAGCACGAAAATGGTGGGGAACATGATGGACATGAAGAAGGAGGTCGCCACCATGGTGTAGATGCTGGGGTAGCTGCCCAGGGTCGCTGCCAGGCAGCAGAGCAAGAAATTGCAGCCGCAATAGATCATCAGCTGGCGTGCGGGGTCGACATAACGCTGCAGCCATGCGCCGAAGAAGCGCCCCGTGCAGAAGGCCACCATGGTGGCGAAGAGATAGACGGTGGCGCCGGTGCGTTCGGGCACGTTCGCCGCCTCATGGGCGAAATCCACCAGCAGGCTCCAGGTGCCGACCTGCGCGCCGACATAGAAGAACTGCGCCACCACGGCATAGCGCACCCTGCTGTGCCGCAGCACCCGGAAGGGCGAGCCCGTGCCTTCCGGTGTGACCGCGGAATGCAGCGCCGGATAGCGGGTGAGCGCAATGGCCGAGGCGATGATCACCATCAGGATGCCCAGCACCAGATAGGGCGGCCCCACCGTCGCGGCCTCGCTGGCGCGCCAGGCGTCAACCGCTTGGGGCGACATGGCGGCAAGCTGGGCAGGCGAGTATTCGACGCCGGTGAAGATCACATAGCCGCCCACCAGCGGGCCCAGCACGGTGGCGACGCCATTGAAGGCCTGGGCGAAATTCAGCCGCGGCGAGGCGGTGCGTGGATCGCCCAGAATGGCGATATAGGGATTGGCGCTGGTTTCCAGGAACGCGGCGCCGAAGGCGATGATGTAAAGCGCGGTGAGGAAGATGCCATAGACGCGCATGTGCGCAGCCGGCACGAACAGGAAGGCGCCGATGGCGTACATCGCCAGGCCGATCACCATCGTCTTCTTGTAGCCGACGCGGCGCATGATCACGGCGGCCGGCAGCGGCGCGCAGAAATAGGCGATATAGAAGGCGAACTGGGTGAAGCTGGCGCGGGTGCGGGTGAGGTCCAGCGCCCCCTGGAAATGATGCAGCAAAAGGTCGTTGAATTGCGACGCCAGCCCCCAGGAGAAAAACAGGGTCGAGGTCAGCGCAAAGGCGGCGACGTAGCGTTTTTCGACAACCGGTAGTTTCGACATTCCTGCCCCTTGCTCCGGGTCTGATGCCCGTTATTTCCGCCAGTTAAGCGGAAAAAAGGGGATGGCGCTACATGGTCGCGCCGATCTGCCAGGGCACGAATTCGGCGTCACCATAGCCCAGCTTCTCGGACTTGGAGCGTTCGCCGGAGGCGATCTTGAGAATGTGCTCGAAAATCTCCTTGCCCTTGTCGGCGATGGAAACGCCATCCAGCACATCGCCGCAATTGATGTCCATGTCGTCCATCATCCGTTCATAGACCGGCGTGTTGGTGGCCAGCTTGATCGACGGCGTGGGCTTGCAGCCATAGGCCGAGCCGCGGCCGGTGGTGAAGCAGAGGATATTGGCGCCGCCCGCCACCTGTCCCGTCGCCGACACCGGGTCATAGCCCGGCGTGTCCATGAAGACGAAGCCCTTGGTGGTGACGGGTTCGGCATATTCCACCACGGCCTTCAGCCGCGTGGTGCCGCCCTTGGCGGCGGCGCCCAGAGATTTCTCCAGAATGGTTGTCAGGCCGCCCGCCTTGTTTCCGGGCGAGGGATTGTTGTTCATGCTGCCGGCATTGCGGCTGGTGTAATCCTCCCACCAGCGGATGCGCGCGATCAGCTTCTTGCCAACCTCGGGCGCGGCGCGGCGGGTGAGCAGATGCTCGGCGCCATAGATTTCCGGCGTCTCCGACAGGATGGCGGTGCCGCCATGGGCGACCAGCAAGTCCGCGGCCGCGCCCAGCGCCGGATTGGCGGTGATGCCGGAATAGCCGTCGCTGCCGCCGCATTGCAGCGCCAGCATCAATTCGGATGCCGGCGCGGTCTCGCGCTTCACCGCATTGGCGGCGGGCAGAAGATCGCGCACCGCGGCGATGCCGGCCTCGATCGCCTTTTGCGTGCCGCCGGAATCCTGGATGGTGAGCGAACGGAAAGTGTCGCTCTCGGCGATATTGTAGGCCTGTTTCCAGCGTGCGATCTGGAAGGTCTCGCAGCCCAGACCGACCATCAGCACCGCGCCCATATTGGGATTGGCGGCATAGCCCCATTGGGTGCGCTTCAAGACCTCGTAGCCCTCACCCTTGCTGTCCATGCCGCAGCCATGGCCATGCACCAGCGGGATCACGCCATCCACTTCGGGAAAATCATCCAGCAGGCCGCGCTTCTCCACCTCGCGCGCGATCAGCCGCGCCACGGTGGCGGAACAATTCACCGAGGTGAGAATGCCCAGATAGTTGCGGGTGCCGAAGCGGCCATTGGCTCTGGCGTAACCCTGAAAGGTCGCACCGCTCAGCGGCGCGGGATCGCGCGCATCCACTTCGAACTGATAGTCGCGGTCCACGGCATGAAAACCGATATTGTGCTCATGCACCCAGTCGCCGGGCATGATGTCCTGGGTGGCAAAGCCGATGATCTGCCCGAATTTCAGCGCCGGCTCATCCTTTTTGATGGCGCGCACGGCGGCCTTATGACCGGGCGGAATGCGCCGGATGATCTTCACGTCATCGGCAATGTCGCCCGGGGAAAGGCCGTTCACCGCGACCACGACATTGTCGGTCGGATGCAGCCGGAGGAAAGACGCCATGATTGCTCCTGACAGCGAAGGGGGCTCTTATAGTCCAAGCCCGGAAGAGAGAATATCAAAATGAGCCGCCGTCTCTGCTTCGCCCTGGACCTGGTCAACGACTCCCAGAAAATCGCGGAATATGAGCAGTTTCACCGCCCCGGCGGGGTGTGGCCGCAGATTGTGGACGATATCCATGCCCAGGGGATCGAAGGCATGGAAATCTGGCGCAGCGGCGACCGGATGGTGATGATCGCGACCGTCGCCGACGATTATCCACGCGCCCGGGATATCCCTCCCGAATATGACGTATGGGAAGGATTGATGTGGAGCTTCCAGAAGGCCCTGCCCCATGCCGCGCCCGGGCAGAAATGGGTGCCGATGACCCAGATCTTCGACCTTTCTCAGCAGAAGGGCGTCATGATTTGATAGCCGCGCCGCCACGAGCGGACATTTCCGTGGCCTCTGCACGCCTCAGGGTGCGCGCGATGCCATATAGGCGGCGACGTTGAGGATATCGGCATCCGACAGCTTGTCGACGACGTCCTTCATCTTGCCCAGCGCCGAGCCCTTGCGCACGCCGCTGCGCATGTCGGCCAACTGGCGGATCAGGTAATAGGCGCTGCGTCCCCCGATGCGGGGCGCATCGTCATGGCCCCGGTAATCGTCGCCATGGCAGGAGCCGCAGGTCCGCATCTGGCCGCGATTGCCCATCGCCACAATGCGCCCCTTGGCCAGCGAGCCCATCGGCACATAGTCAACAAAGCCAACATGGTCGTTGCGCAGCTCGACCTCTTCGCTTTCGGCCACTTCATAGATCATGTCGGCAGCCACCGGCACGGTCTGCGCGCCCTTGTCGAAGAAGCGGGCGCCGCCGGCGCCGACATGGCTGGCGGGGGCGCGGCTGGTCTCCACCACCCGGATCCATTGCTGCTGGGCCCGGGGAATATGCGCAAAATAATTGGCGGCGTCGCGCAATTCCCTGTCGCTGATGTCCAGCGCCATCTCGATCATGTTGGGGGCACGGATATTGGTGCGCTCTCCGTCGCGGAAGGCATGCATCTGCTGGATGATATAGGCCGATGTCAGGCCCGCGATGCTGGCCGACTCCGGATGGCCATTGCCGTTGGGCAGGTGGCAAAGCGTGCAGGCCGGTACATGGGGGCTGCGGCCATGGGCGACGATCTGGGGCAGCGGCGCGTGTTCCTTGGGGTACCAGTCGGGCGGACCGAAGGCGTCGGAGATCTGGCGCGCGGTCAGCTTGATGGACGGGTCGGCGCCCTGGGCGGTGAAAGTCGCATGGGGATCGGGGCGCGGCAGGTTGGCGGGGCCCACCGGATAGGCCCATTCAAACGGCGCCACCGGCTTGGCCATCAGGGGGACGAGGTCGCGCCACACTGTGCCGGCCGCAAAAGGGCTTTTGGCCGGCGCGGTGGCGTTCTGCGCCTGCACGCCCCAGACGAGCAGTGGCGCGAATGCCAGCGCAGCAAACAGGGTTTTCTTCACGGTGGGTCCCGCCTCGTTCTTGTTGGAGAGAAGATAGGCAGCGAATCGCAAAAAAGGAAAGCGGCCAAACTGAGCCCGATGCCTGAGGTCCGCGCTTTGCGCCATGTGTGGACGGCTCTCCGTTGGCAAGGGTTTTGTTGATGTTCTGCCCTTCGGTCGGTGCGGCCATGTGTGCGGCCTGTTTATGCGGCACGCAGTGGCCGCTGGCCATAATGCCTTCCGCTAAGACGGGTCCCCACCAAAAGCACGCGCTCGAAGCGCTATGGCGCAAGTGGGTTTTCCCGCTCCGGTTTCGACCGATGGTGCATTACATCGCGATTGCCCTTCCCAAACTCTGCCCGGTGCTGCTGGCTAGGCGGTAGCCACCGTAGGTTCTCT
>DATAWO010000016.1:0-36228 GCA_036267165.1 Rhizomicrobium sp.
GCGACGCACCTGCGCCGTGCCGGTCTTGCCGGCCATTTCGAAGCCCGGCTGCAGGATGCGCGAGCCATAGGCCGTGCCGCCCGGCACGTTAACGGCCATGCCCATGCCCTGGCGCACCATGGCGAATGCCTTGTCCGAGAAAGGCAGCGCCGCGGGCAGCGGATGGGGCTGGAGCGCGGCACCGACCTGATGGGTCAGCCGCGGCGAAACCGCCTTGCCGGTCGCGAGCCGCGCGGCCAGCGTGCAGAGCTGGATCGGCGTGGCGATGACATAGCCCTGGCCGATGCCGTTGACGAGCGTCTCGCCCTGCTGCCATGGAACGCCGAACCGCGCCATCTTCCAGGCGCGGGTTGGGATGAGGCCGCCGAGTTCGCCGGGCAACTCGATGCCGGTTGGCGAACCCAGTCCCAGGGCATGGGCGGCCTCGGCCATCTTGTCGATGCCCAGCCGCCGCGCCACTTCGTAGAAGTAGATGTCGCAGGAGACCTGGATGCCGCGGGTCAGGTTGACATGGCCATGGCCGCCGATCCTCCACGCATCGCAGTAGAAAGTGTGGTCGCCGAGCCGCATCGAACCGGTGCAATCGACGACGAGATCGTCCATCCCGTTGTCCACTGCCGCCAGCGCCATGGCGGTCTTGAAGGTCGAGCCGGGCGGATAGGTGCCAGCGATGGCCTTGTTGAGCAGCGGCTTGTGATCGTCGGTGGTCAGGTCATGCCATTGCTGACCCGACAGGCCGACATTGAACCAGTTGGGATCGAAACCGGGCGTGGAAGAAAGCGCCAGGACATCGCCGCTGGCCGCGTCCATCACCACGCAGGCAGCGCTTTCCCCGGTCAGGCGCTGATCGGCGAAACGCTGCAGCTCGCCATCGAGGCTGAGCCAGACATCCTGGCCGGGAACGCCGGGATCCTTGCCCAGCTCGCGGATGATGCGGCCATAGGCATTGACCTCGACGCGGGAAGCGCCGGCGCGACCACGAATTTCCTTGTCGAACAATTTCTCGATGCCGCGCTTGCCGATGCGCATGCCCGGCAAACTCAGTAAGGGATCGTCGTCATGCTCCATGTCCTGGGGCGAGACGGAAGCGACATAGCCCAGCACATGCACCATTTCGGGGCCGTAAGGATAGTCGCGGGTCTCGCCCACATCGCACTGGATGCCGGACAGATAGGGCAGATGCAGGTTGACGCGGGAGAACTCCTCCCAGGTCAGATTCTCCGCCACCGGCACCGGCACGAACTTCTTGTTCATGGCGATGTCGTGCAGGACGCGCTTCTTCTGCTGGTCGCCCAGCAGGATCACCTTGCCGATCGTGTCCAGCGCCTCGGACACGCCTTCGGTCGCCTGCTCGCTGACCAGCAGCACGCGGTAGTTGCGCCGGCTGTTGGCCAGCTCCATGCCAAAGCGGTCCATGATGCGCCCGCGCGGCGGCGCGATCAGCCGTTCGGAGACGCGATTGTCCTCGGCCTCGACCCTGTACTGGTCGCCGTCGCGGATCTGAAGCTGGTAGAGGCGCCCGCCCAGCACCGCGAATACCGCCGCCATGCCGCCGCCCATCCCCAGCGAACGCCGGGTGAAGGTGGCGTAACGGCTTTTGTCCTTTTTATCGAACAGCGGCATCAGACGTCGCCTCGCGATGCGCCGACCAGTTTATGATGCAACCAACTCACCACCAAGACAGTGGGAGCATAGAACAGCACGGTCATAGCCAGTTCGCTGACGCTGGAACCAAGCGGCGGGGAATGCGCCCCGGGGGTGATAAAGGCCAGCGCCGCCACGATGCAATAGGCCGCGGCACAGGCGAAGCTTGCAGCCGCGGCAAAGCCCACCACCGCCGCCAGGCCCGCAAGACCGGCGAAACTGTCGCGATACCGCGCAACCAGGGCGTAGGTGAGCAGAAAGGACAGGGTCCAGACCCCGGGCGGGCCGCCCGACAGCAGGTCTTCGGCAAAGCCGATGGCCAGGACCACGACGGGCGTCATCAGATCGGGGCGCACCAGGCACCAGAAATAGACCGGAACCAGCGCCAGAAGCGGAGGCGGCACCAGTCCGCCCAGCACGGAGACGGGAATATTGGTGAGCACGGTGCAGACCAGGCCGCAAAGCAGGGGCATCAGCCCGATAAGGAAGCGGAAACGGGTGGGGGTGCCGGCGCGCTCCAGGCTGGCCATGGCTAGCGGTCCACGTCTTCCGTCTCGCCCGGAGCTGCCGTGGCGGCGGTTTCCGGCGGGGGCGCGGCAAGGACAGGCTTGGGCTTGACCGGTGTGGGCTGGGGCTGGGGCGTGGCCGCGGGAGCAACCGGGGCTGGTGGGGGTGCCTCGGGCTTGAGGCCGGCGGCTTCTACCGGCAGCTGGGCATTGGCGGGCGGGGTCTCAGGCGGCTTGGAGAAATTCAGGATCTCGACATCCTGGCTGGCGGCGGCGTCGGACAAAAGCGCGACGCGGAACCCGCCCTGGCCGTCGCTGACCACGGTGCCGATGGCAAGGCCTGCCGGCAAGAACCCGCCATCGCCGGAACTGGTCACCTGATCGCCGGCATGCAGGATGACGGTGTGGGAAACCATGTCGAGGCCGGGCATCGGGCTGTTGTCGCCGGCCATGATGGCCTGGATGTTGCCGGGCGAAATGGTGACAGGGATGCGGCTGTTGAGATCGGTGAGCAGGATCACCCAGCTGGTGCGGTTTCCGGTCAGATAGATGCGGCCGATCATGCCGCGGGGGTCCATCACCGCCTCGCCCGGCAGGGCATGAGCCTCACGGCCCGCATCCAGGATCATGGTCTGAAGGAAAGGCCGGTTGGCGCGGCCGATCACCCTGGCCAGGACCGCGTTCATCCTGGGATCAGGCACCGCGTGCAGAAGCTGCTGATAGTGTCCCACCCGGCCCTGAAGCACGACGGCCACATTGCGCCACTGGCGCAGGCGGGCATTTTCTTCCTTGAGCTTCAGATTCTCTTCATAGACCGAGAAAATTTCGGTGACCGAGCCCATCCAGCGGTCGAAGCCCGCCACCGGCGCGCGCAGCTTTTCCAGCACCGGCGCCATCATGTCGGTGACATGGCCGCGGGCCCTGTCGAACAACCCGCCCTGCGCCTTGCCCAGAAGCACCAGGACGACCGCGAGCGCGATGACGATGACCAGCGGGAGCTGAGCATTGCCTTTGCGGGCGATCTTCCAGGCGTTTGTCATATCGGACGCGGCCCCTGACCGCGTGTATCAAAAGGCGGTGGACAGGACGTGACGCATGCCCTTGGTGTTTTCCAGAACCCGTCCGGTGCCGAGCGCAACACAGGACAGGGGATCGTCGGCGATGGAGACCGGCAGGCCGGTCTCGTCCCGCAGGACCTGATCGAGATTGGCCAGCAGCGAACCGCCGCCGGTCAGCACGATGCCCTTGTCCACGATGTCGGCCGCCAGTTCGGGCGGGGTGGCTTCCAGGGCGACCTTTACCGCTTCCACGATCGCGCCCACCGGCTCGGCCAGGGCTTCGGCGATATGGCGCTGGGTGATGGTGATTTCCTTCGGCACCCCATTGAGCAGGTCGCGGCCCTTGATCTCCATGGTCACGCCATTGCCGTCCATCGGCAGGGCAGCGGAGCCGATCTCCTTCTTGATGCGCTCGCTGGAGGCTTCGCCGATCAGCAGATTCTGGTGGCGGCGGATATAGGCGATGATCGCTTCGTCCATCTTGTCGCCGCCCACGCGCACGCTGCGCGAATAGACGATGCCGCCCAGCGACAGCACCGCCACTTCGGTGGTGCCGCCGCCGATGTCCACCACCATGGAGCCGGTGGGTTCGCTGACCGGAAGGCCGGCGCCGATGGCCGCCGCCATCGGCTCCTCGATCAAAAAGACCCGGCGGGCGCCGGCGGACAGCGCCGATTCCTGGATGGCGCGGCGCTCCACCGCGGTCGAGCCGGACGGCACGCAGACAATGATCATCGGATTGGCGAAGGAGCGGCGGTTGTGCACCTTGCGGATGAAGTGCTTGATCATCTCCTCCGCCACTTCGAAGTCGGCGATCACGCCGTCGCGCATCGGGCGGATGGCTTCGATATTGCCGGGGGTTCGCCCCAGCATCATCTTGGCGTCATTGCCGACGGCGCGAACGGACTTCTTGCCGCCGCGGGTGGTGATCGTGGCGACCACGCTGGGTTCATTGAGCACGATGCCGCGCCCTTTGACATAGACCAGCGTATTCGCCGTCCCAAGATCGATGGCCATGTCGCTCGAAAGCGCGCCAAGAAGACTGCCGAACATGCTGAACCTGTGTCCTTACCTGGAATGCCAGATCAAAATCGTAAACGCCATTCCTTAAAAACTGGCCCCGGGGGCGCCTTTCCCGGGGCCAGCCGGCTTATTTCGCGACCGAGAGCGGCTCCGGCGCCAATTTCTGGCGTTTGACCAGCAGTTTGTTGAGCGCATTCACATAGGCATAGGCCGCCGCCACCATGGTGTCGGTGTCCGACGCCTTGCCGGTCACGGTGCGCCCGTCCTCCTCCAGCCTGACGCTGACCTGGGCCTGGGCGTCGGTGCCCTCGGTCACGGCGCTGATCTGGAAGAGCTGCAGGGTCGCGGAATGGGGATAGGCCTCCCGGATCGCCATGAAGATGGCGTCCACCGGGCCGTCGCCCGAGGTGGTGACGCTTTTGACCGTTCCCCCGGCGTCCAGCGTCAGCGAGGCGACCGGGATGATGCCGGTGCCCGATTCCACCCTGAGCGCCTTGATCGAGATGGCGTCATGGCCGCGCACGATCCCGTCATCCACCAGGGCGGCGATGTCCTCGTCGAACACATGCTTCTTCTTGTCGGCGAGATCCTTGAAGCGGCGGAAAGCGTCTTCGAAGGCGTCGGGCGCCAGCACATAGCCCATGCTTTCCAGCTTGTCCCGGAAGGCGTGGCGGCCCGACAGCTTGCCCAGCATCAGGGAGGTGGCATTCACCCCCACATCCTCGGGCCGCATGATCTCGTAGGTCTCGACATTCTTGAGCATGCCGTCCTGGTGGATGCCGCTCTCATGACTGAAGGCGTTCTTGCCCACGATGGCCTTGTTGTACTGGACCGGAAAGCCGGTGACGTTCGACACCAGCTTGGAAGCGCGGTTCAGCAAGGTGGTGTTGATGTTGGTGGAAAAGGGCATGATATCCCTTCTCACCTTCAGCGCCATCACGATTTCTTCCAGCGCGGCATTGCCGGCGCGCTCGCCGATACCGTTGATGGTGCATTCCACCTGGCGCGCGCCGGCGAGCACGCCGGCCAGCGAATTGGCCACCGCCAGGCCCAGGTCATTGTGGCAATGGGTGGAGAAGACCACCTTGTCGGCATCGGGAACGCGGTTCCTGAGCATGGTGATGATGTCGAAGAATTCCTGCGGCGTGGAATAGCCCACCGTATCGGGCACATTGATCACGGTGGCGCCGGAATGGATGGCGACTTCCACGCATCTGCACAGGAAATCCGGCACCGTGCGGGTGGCGTCTTCCGCCGACCATTCCACCTCCGAAGTGAAATTGCGCGCCCGCGTCACCGAGGCGCCGACCGCCTCCAGCACCGCATTTTCGCCCATATTCAGCTTGTGTTTCATGTGCACGGGGCTGGTGGAGATGAAGGTGTGGATGCGCGGACGATGGGCGCCTTTCAGCGCTTCGCCGGCCCGGTCGATATCCTTGAAGCCCGCGCGGCTGAGGCCGCAGACGGAGGCGCGCTTGACGATCTTGCTGATCTCCTGCACGGCGCGAAAATCGCCCTGGGAGGAAATCGGAAAACCGGCTTCGATGACATCCACGCCCATTTCGTCCAGCAATTCGGCGATCTGGAGTTTTTCCTCATGCGTCATCGCCGCGCCGGGCGACTGTTCGCCGTCGCGCAAGGTGGTGTCGAAGATCTGAATCGGCGTCGTGTCGGCAATCTTGGTGGTCATGACAGTAGTCCTTCTGTTCGCCGCAAGGTGCGGCTTCGATTCTCCCTTTGCGTTGATCCCCCAAACACCGGATGCGCGAACCACTCGCGCATCGCCGCGATGCCTAGGGGCAGCTAAGAAGAAGAAGCGCGTGCGAAGAACCGAGGGAAGGACGGGGCTGATTGTGGGCGCGTGCGAAAGCGCGAGCGGAAACTCCACCCTTTGCTTTCCTGCTCGTCACGCCTTGCGTCATTGACCTGTCGCCGTTCCGCCCGTGAAAAATATAATGCGCGCCGCGGCGGCTAACCAGCGGATAATCCACCGTTTTTCCCCGCGTTTGCGGGGTTTTACGCTGATTTTGTGCGGTGGCGCAATAGCCACAGTGGAATGAGAACAGAAATCTTAATTGGGCTCCATCTTATATATTTACAATGTAAACAATATCTTGGCCGTAATCGGACCGTCACGGGACCGCCGTCAAATCCCGGTCATTTCACGCCATGACCAGACACCCGCGCGGCGCATTCCCTCATCGCTTCAAAGTGGTTGCCAGTTTGCGCGAACCCGCCTATCCGGGCAGGCAGATAACCACCCCTGCGACAGCCGCCCTCGAGGCAAACCGGCCATGAAAATCCTGCCGCCCGTCTCGATAGAGGCTCGCCGCCTGCTCCCCAGCCGCTGGGATGTTCTGGCCGCCCTTCTGGTGATGGGTTTCCTGGTCGCCTTTGCCGATGTCAGCCGTTTCCTGGTGCATCCGCTCAGTTCCATTTCCGGCGACTATCTGAAACTGAACCTCGCCGACCTGCCCGGCTATGCGCTGCGCACGTCCTTGCGCATGCTGATCGCGCTCGCCGTGTCGCTGGTCTTCACCTTCACCTACGCGACCTGGGCGGCGAAGAATCCCCGGGCCGGGACCCTGCTGGTGCCCCTGCTCGACATCCTGCAATCCATCCCCATCCTGTCCTTCCTGTCGATCACCATCGTCTGGTTCCTGTCGCTGTCGCCGGGCCGCATCCTGGGGGCGGAACTGGCCTGCGTCTTCACCATCTTCACCGGCCAGGCCTGGAACATGGCCTTCAGCTTTTACCAGAGCCTGCGCACCGTGCCGCCGGAGCTGGAGGAAGCCGGCCGCATGTTCGGCCTCAACAGCTGGGCGCGCTTCTGGCGGATCGAGGCGCCCTTCGCCATGCCCTCCCTGATCTGGAACATGATGATGAGCATGTCGGGGGGCTGGTTCTTCGTCACCCTCTCGGAGGCGATCAGCGTGGGCAAGACCAACATCGCGCTGCCCGGCGTCGGCTCCTGGATCGCGGTCGCCATCGCGCAAAAGAACCTGCCCGCCATCTTCGAAGCCATCGTGGCGATGCTGGTGGTGATCCTGATCTATGACCAGCTCCTGTTCCGACCTTTGGTGGCCTGGGCCGACCGCTTCCGGGTCTCCAGCGAGCCATCGGAGGAAGCGCCCCAGTCCTGGGCGCTGACGGTTTATCGCCGCTCCCGCCTGCTCGACCTGATGACGGCGCCTTTCGAACACATGATGCGCTGGTCCTATTACTGGCATCCACCCAGCTTCGGGCTGAAAGCCGCGGTGCGCGAGGTCGACAGCCGGGTGGGTGACATCATCTGGTACACGCTGCTGGGGTTGCTTGGCGCCTTGGCCGCCTGGCGCATCGCGATCTTCTTCGCGCACGCCAATTTCAGCTGGAGCGACGCGGCGACCGCCTTTGGCTATGGCTTCATCACCCTGCTGCGGGTGATGGTGCTGATCGCGATCGCCAGCGCGATCTGGACGCCGATCGGCGTCTATGTGGGCCTGAGGCCCAAGCTCACCGCCATCGTGCAGCCGGTCGCCCAGTTCCTGGCCGCCTTCCCCAACAACCTGCTGTTTCCGCTGGTGGTGTCGCTGATCGTGTTCTGGAACGCCAATCCTGATGTCTGGCTGTCGCCGCTGATCGTCCTGGGCACCCAATGGTACATCCTGTTCAATGTCATTGCCGGCGCCAGCACCGTGCCGCAGGAATTGCGCGACGCGGCCGAGAATTTCGGCGTCCATGGCTGGCTGTGGTGGAAGAAGGTCGCCCTGCCCGCGGTGTTTCCCTTCTATGTCACCGGCGCCATCACCGCCTCGGGCGGCGCCTGGAACGCCTCCATCGCCGCGGAAGTCGCCAGTTGGGGCAACCATACCCTGCGCGCCCATGGCCTGGGTGCCTATATCGCCGACGCGGTCAATGCGGGGGATTTCCATCATGTCCTGCTGGGCACGATCGTGATGAGCTTCTTTGTGGTGGTGGTGAACCGGCTGCTCTGGCGGCCGCTTTACTGGTACGCCGAACGCAAGTTCCGGCTAACTTGATTCATTGGTCGCGCGGCGGTGAGCCGCCGACGCTCCGGAGGTCGTCATGGCTGAACTTCTGAATGTCGAACATGTGCGCCGCACCTTCCCCCGCGGCGGCGGCGAGGAATTGCTGGTCCTGGACGACGTCAATCTCAACCTGAAAGAGGGCGAGATTGTCGGCCTGCTGGGCCGCTCCGGCTCCGGCAAGTCCACACTCCTTCGCCTGATCGCCGGCCTGTCGCAGCCGCAGGGCGGGTCGCTTTCCTATATGGGCGCGCCGATCCAGGGACCGGTCCAGGGCGTGGCCATGGTGTTCCAGAGCTTCGCGCTGTTTCCCTGGCTCACGGTGCTGGAGAATGTGCAGCTGGGCCTGGAGGCCCTGAACCTGCCGGCGCGGGAATTGCGCGAGCGGGCGCTGGCGGCGATCGACCTGATCGGGCTGGACGGCTACGAAAGCGCCTATCCGCGCGAGCTGTCGGGCGGCATGCGCCAGCGCGTGGGCTTTGCCCGCGCCGTAGTGGTGCATCCCAGCATCCTCCTGATGGACGAGCCGTTCAGCGCGCTGGACGTGCTGACGGCGGAGAACCTGCGCACCGACCTGGTGGAGTTATGGGGCAACGGCAAGCTGCCGATCAAGGGCATCATCCTGGTGACGCATAATATCGAGGAAGCGGTCCTGATGTGCGACCGAGTTCTTTTGTTCTCTTCCAATCCGGGGCGCGTGGCGTCGGAGATCAAGATCGACCTGCCGCAGCCACGCGAGCGCACCTCGACCCAGTTCGAGGATTATGTCGACCGCATCTATGTCGAAATGACGGCGCGGCGGGTGGAGCGCATGCGCCAGCAGCAGAACCAGGGGACGGCGATCGAAATGCCGCTGCACCATGTCTCGCCCAACCAGATTTCGGGCCTGATCGAGGCGCTGGCGGCGGCGCCCTATGAAGGCAAGGCCGACCTGCCCGACATCGCCTATGAGCAGGAACTGGAAGTGGACGAGCTGTTTCCGGTGGCCGAAGCCATGCAGCTGCTCCGGCTCGCCGATGTGGAAGGCGGCGACATCAAGCTTACCCATATGGGCAAGCGCTTTGCCGACAGCGAACTGAACGAGCGCAAGGAGATTTTCTCCCGTGCGCTGATGAGCAACGTGCCGCTGGCCTGCCATATCCGCAAGGTCCTGGACGAACGCGCCAGCCATTCCGCGCCTAAGACCCGCTTCCTGGACGAGCTGGAAGACCATATGGCGGAGGATGCGGCGGAAGAGACGCTGAAGACGGTTGTAAGTTGGGCGCGTTTTGGGGAATTGTTCTCCTACGATGACGACGCCGCGCTGTTCAGTCTTGAGAACCCAACTTAGTTCGCTGCCCGCTGCGCGGGCGTTCGGGCGGCAAAAGCTCCACTGGAGCTTTTGCTTATCGCCCTCACGGGCCCGCTTCGGAGAACTGTTCTCTTACGACGATGACGCGGCGCTGTTCAGTCTTGAGAATCCGACGCAACCCAAATCCATTCTTGTCATCCCGGAAGCCGCGTAGCGGCTATCCGGGATCCAACTTGCCGCTTGCAAAATGGATCCCGGGTCAGCGGCGCACCACTTCGTGCTGCGCCACACCCGGGATGACAATCTTGGTTTAACGGAAAAACAATGCGCCTAAGCGCTCAGCGCCGTCCTGCGCCGCACCGTGCGGCCCGGCGGCAGGATCAGCCGCACGGTGGTGCCCCTCTGCAGGGCGCTTTCGATCTCCAGCCGTCCGTCATGGCATTCGATCAGCGACTTGACCAGCGCCAGGCCCAGGCCGGTGCCTTCGGCATGGCGGGCGAAGGGCGAGGCGACCTGGCGGAACGGCTCCAGCGCCAGCGGAATCTGTTCCGGCGACATGCCGATGCCGGTATCGCGCACCATGAGCACGAAACTGTCGTCCGAGGCCTGGTACGCGCCGACATGAACGCTGCCGCCGGGCGGCGTGAACTTGATGGCATTGGAACAGAGATTGAGCAGCGCCTGCTTGAAGCGCAACCGGTCCACGACCAGGTTGGGCAGGCCCGGCGCCATGTCGGACGTCAGGCGCAGGCCCCCTTCATGCGCCTTGCCGCGCGTCAGCCTGAGGCATTCGGTGACGATGTCGGCCGGCGCGATCTCCTCGCAGGAGAGTTCGAACTTGCCGGCCGCGGCCTTGGACAGATCCAGGATGTCATTGATCAGCGCCAGCAGATGCTTGCCCGCGCCATGCACGTCATTGGCATATTCGCGGTAGCGGGGATGGCCCAGGGGCCCCATCATTTCGCTGCCCAGCACCTCGGAAAAGCCGATGATGGCGTTCAGCGGGGTACGCAGTTCATGGCTCATCAGCGCCAGGAAGTCGCTCTTGGCGGCATTGGCGCGGGTTTCCGCCTTGAGCGCGCGCGACAGTTCTTCTTCGCGCGCCTGCAGCAGCTTGACCTTGCCGGTCAAAAGCGCCTCGCCGGTGCCCACGCCCAGATAGCGGCCGCGACGCGTCACCACAAAACATTCGATCAGGGCGTCGGGATTTTCCACCAGCAGGGTGGCGCCCAGATCCGCGAGCCGCACCTCGGAATCGACGATCAGCGGCGCCCGGTTGGCCAGCTTGAGGATGGATTTGCGGCTGAACAGTTCGGGGACATACTGCTTGGCGTATTTGGCGAAGAAGATGAAACCGTTGATCAGGCCCAGCACCTTGCCGCTCTGGCTGTCGAGGATGGCCGCCGCCGGCACCGCGGGATGGGCGACGAACCAGTCGAAAACCTCGCCGCAGGTCGTGTGTTCGTTCAGCGGCGGCGTGCGGGCCGCCAGCACGCCCGCGGAAAGATCCTCGCCCTGCCCCGCCATGATGAATGATCCCGTGTGCTCGTGGGGAGAAACTAGGGATGGCGCGTATGTGGACAGTTAATCGGTTGTCCGCGGAACAGGCAAAAGGTGTGAAGTTAATATGACTGGTAAACAACCGGTTTAACAGCACCCGCCGCGCGTTTGGCGCGGGCGCGGGCTTCATCGGTGGTTGCAGCGCGCGCCAGCGCCACGCCCATGCGCCGCTTGACGAAAGCTTCCGGCTTGCCGAACAGGCGAAGGTCCGAACCCGGAACTGCCAGCGCGTCATTCACGCCTTCGAAAGTCAGCGCGCCGGCTTCCACACCGCCATAGATCACCGCGGAGGCGCCCGGCGATGTCATTTCGACCGACACCGGCAGGCCCAGGATGGCGCGGGCATGGAGCGCGAATTCCGATTGATATTGCGACACCAGCGTCACCAGGCCGGTGTCATGCGGCCGGGGCGAAACTTCGGAGAACCAGACTTCGTCGCCCTTCACGAACAGTTCAACCCCGAACACGCCAAGCCCGTCCAGGGCCCCTGTCACTCTGGCCGCCATGTCGCGGGCTTTCGCACGCGCCGTGTCACGCATCGCTTGCGGCTGCCAGCTTTCGACATAATCGCCGTCCTTCTGGACATGGCCGATGGGCTCGCAGAAATGGGTGCCATCAGCGGCGCGCACCGTGAGCTGGGTGATTTCAAAGTCAAACGCGATCTCGCCTTCCACGATCACCCGCGCCTCGCGCACGCGGGCCCCTGACAGCGCCTTCTCCCAGGCCGTCGCCACGTCATCGGCGGATTTCAGCCGCGACTGGCCCTTGCCGGAAGACGACATCACCGGCTTGACGAAACAGGGAAAGCCGATTGCCGCGCAGGCCGCCTGCAATTCTTCCCGCGACGATGCGAAGGCAAAAGGAGACGTCGGCAGTTTGAGTTCTTCCGCCGCCAGCACCCGTATGCGCTCGCGGTTCATGGTGATATGGGCGGCCCGCGCCGTGGGAATGACGGTGCAAAGACCGTCGGCTTCGATCCTGACCAGTTCATCGGTCGCCAAGGCCTCGATCTCCGGCACCAGGAAATGGGGCCGTTCCTGCTCCACCAGCGCGCGCAGCGCCTTGGCGTCGGTCATGTCGATGACATGGGCGCGATGGGCGACCTGGCTGGCCGGCGCATTGGCGTAGCGGTCCACGGCAATGGTCTCCACGCCCAGGCGCTGAAGCTCGATCACGACTTCCTTGCCCAGTTCGCCGGAGCCCAGCAGCATCACTTTGATGGCGGCCGGCGACAGCGGCGTGCCCGGTTTCACGCGTCCGCTCCATAGACGGCGGTGAACGCCTCCATCAGGACCTTGCGGTCGGCGGGCTGGCCGACCACCTTGATGGCGTCCTCCTGCATCACCACGCCGGGCGAAATCCTCTCCACCCAGATATGCGAGGTCGGGACAGCCCAACTGGGGTCATCCAGCGTGCCGGCGGTCACGAACACCAGCGCATTCGACGACAGATTGCGATGGAACATGCGGGTGCCGCAGCGGGCGCAACGGTGAATGTCCAGTTCACGCCCGGAATCGGCGCGCTTGCGATAGACCTGGGTTTCGCCGCTGGAGGAAAAATCCTCGCTGCGCGCCAGCAGCATCAGCACATTGGTGGCGCCGGTGGACTTCTTGCAGTCCATGCAGTGGCAGGCATTGACCGCCAGGGGCCGCTGTTCAAGCCGCCAGCGCACCGCGCCGCAGAGACAGCCGCCTTCATGGGGCGGATCGGGAATGGCCGGGCGGGTCATTTCTTCGCCTTTCGAAAATCAACGTCGGTGTCAACTAGAATGGACAAGGTCGCCGCCCAGGCCGCCACATTCTGCCTGAGCTGCGGCGGATCAACGATGGCCAGCGTGTCGTCCTGGCTGTGATGATAGTCGAAATAGCGGCTGGCATCCTGGTTCAGGGCGAAAACCGGCACACCCGCGCTCCGAATACCGGCCACGTCGGAACCCGCATCTTCGGGCGGTGTGGGCCGCGCCATCACCTTGAGCGGCGCCAGCACCGCTTCCAGCGGCGCGATATCGGGCGCTTCCCAGGCGCCCGCCGGCAACTGCAGACCGTACACATTGTCGGCGCCCAGATCGCTTTCGCTCGCGATGGCGATGCCGCCAAGTTCATTCTTGTGAGCGGCAAGATAGGCGGCGCCGGAACCGGTGGTTTCCTCCGAGCCCCACATCACCACCCGGATGGTGCGCCGGTGCGGCACCGACGCCACCAGTTTTGCCGCCGCCACGGTGATGGCGATGCCGGCGGCATCGTCGATGGCGCCGGTGCCGGGGTCCCAGCTATCCAGATGCCCGCCAATCACGATCGCACCGGCCGCAGGATCGCTGCCGGGCATGTCGCCCGACACAGTCCAGGCCGTGGTGTCGCTGACATGGGATTGCAGCAACAGATGCACCGTCACCGGGCCGCGCGCCGCCATATGTTCGATCAGGTCGGCATCGGGCACACCCAGCGCGGCGGCGGGAATAGCGCGCTCGCCGGCTTTCCAGGGCTGCATGGCGCCGGTATGGGGCGCGCGGCCCTCGCCGGTGGCGATGGAGCGCACCAGATAGGCGACCGCGCCGCGCGCGGAAGCTTGCGGCGCGGCATAGCGCGCCTGGACCGCCGTCTCGTAACCCAGCCCGTCCTGGGTGCGGGTCATGGGCTGGTTCACCAGCACGATCTTGCCGCTGCAGCAGGATTTGGGCGCCGCTTTCAATTCCGCGAGGCTGCCAAACACCACGACCTCAGCCGTGATGCCTTCGGCTGGCGTGGAGGCACTATGGCCCAGGCCCAGAAGCGCCAGCTTGCGCGGGAACGGCGCGATGATCTCACCAGCTTCCGCATCGCGCAGCCAGGCCTGTTTGGCGAACGGCTCGACATGGACATTGGTGAAGCCCAGTGCGGTCAGTTTCGCCACGCCCCAGTCGCGCGCCCGCGCCGCCGCCGGACTGCCGGCCGGGCGCGGGCCCACTTCGGTGGTCAGCGATTCCAGCAGCTGCCAGGCGGTGTCGTCATGCAGGGCCTGATCCCGCAACCGCGCCGCCTTCTGGGGGTCGGCCAAAGCCGGCGATGCGGCAAGACAAAGACCCAAGCAAAAGGCAACGCCGCGAAAATGCATCTGACTCTCCCCTGCTGGGGGAAAGCAGATCAGTTCTTGGCGGTATCGACCAGCGCAATTTGCGCAATCTAGCCATCCCAGGCCTAGTCCAGCCCGTCGTCGCGCTGGTTGACGAAAATCAGCACCGCCAGGATGGTCAGGTAAAAGCGGAAGGCGCCTTCCTGGCCGTTCCAGATGCGCGATTGCCACATCGCGAACCATTCCCCGCCCACCACCATGAAGCCGAGGAACCAGACAAGGAAACCGGCCAGCGCGCCGGCGATGCTCCAATGTTTGGCGCTCTGAAAGGCGCTGGCCGAGGCGTGGCGCGCCTGCCACATCGCCCAAGCGCCCAGCGCGAACAGCAGGCCCGTGAGCGCCTCGCCGGTGATGATCAACCAGTAGCCGGCATGCCACAGCGCCGGCGCGGTGACCGCCCGGCCGATGATCAGGGGATCGTGAAAGGTGGTGTCCATGCTCAGGACATGGCGGACGAAATCGAAATTCGCGCCATAGTTCCAGACATTGTCACCGGCGCAGAGCGCCGCGAACGCCGCCAGGCACAGGCACATGATGATCTTGGCATACCGCGCGATCATCGCTCAGGCCTTTTCAGATCGCTCGATGATACCACGCGCGCCCGCTACGGCGCGCCGCATTTTGTGGCGTGGGCAGGAGCGTCGCGCGGAGCCGGCTTAAAGCCCGTGAGCACGCGCGACACACCCACGACGCAAAAGGCCAGCGCCTAATTCTTGGCGGTGTCCACCAGCTTGTTCTTGGCAATCCAGGGCATCATGGCGCGCAGCTTGGCGCCCACTTCCTCGATCTGGTGGGCATCGCCCAGGGCGCGGGTGGCCTTGAACGAGGCCTGGCCGGCCTTGTTCTCCAGCACCCAGTCGCGGGCGAACCTGCCCTGCTGGATGTCGGCCAACACGCGCTTCATCTCGGCCTTGGTCTCGGAGGTGATGATGCGCGGGCCGGTGACATACTCGCCATACTCCGCGGTGTTGGAGATGGAGTAGTTCATGTTGGCGATGCCGCCTTCATAGATCAGGTCGACGATCAGCTTCACTTCATGCAGGCATTCGAAATAGGCCATTTCGGGAGCATAGCCCGCCTCGACCAGGGTCTCGAAACCGCCGCGGATCAGTTCGACCAGGCCGCCGCACAACACCACCTGCTCGCCGAACAGGTCGGTCTCGCATTCTTCCTTGAAGTTGGTCTCGATGATGCCGGCGCGGCCGCCGCCGATGGCCGAGGCATAGGACAGGCCCAGGTCATGGGCGTTGCCCGAGGCATCCTGATGCACCGCGATCAGGCTGGGCACGCCGCCGCCCTTGAGATATTCGCCGCGCACGGTATGGCCGGGACCCTTGGGGGCGACCATCAGCACGTCCAGGTCGGGACGCGGCTCGATCAGCTTGAAATGGACATTGAAGCCGTGCGCGAACAGCAACGCGGCGCCCTGCTTCATATTGTCTTTCAGTTCGTTCTTCCAGATGTCGGCCTGCAGCTCGTCGGGCGTGGCCATCATCATCACATCGGCCCATTTGGCCGCGTCAGTGACGCTCATCACCTTGAAGCCGGCGGCTTGCGCCTTCTTGGCGCTGGCGCCGGGGCGGACCGCGATCACGATCTCCTTGACGCCACTGTCGCGCATGTTCTGGGCATGGGCATGGCCCTGGCTGCCGAAACCGATGACGGCGACCTTCTTGTTCTTGATCAGATTGAGATCGGCATCCCGATCGTAATAGACGCGCATAACATTCACCTTTCTTGTCATGGCCCGGCTTGTCCGGGCCATCCATTTTAGAAGCAAAACCCAATTGGATGGCCCGCATAAAGCGGGCCATGACAATCGGAAAGAACGATTACATCGCCTCCGGGCCGCGGCTGATGGCGGCCACCCCGGTGCGGGAGACTTCGACCAGCCCCAGCGGCCGCATCAACTCCACAAAACTGTCGATCTTGGCCGGGGCGCCGGTGATCTCGAACACGAAGCTGGCATGGGTGGTGTCCACGGGACGGGCACGAAAGGCGTCCGCCATGCGCAGCGCCTCCATCCTTTTCTCGCCCGTGCCCGCCACCTTGATCAGCGCCATTTCGCGCTCGATGCCCGCCTTCTGGCTCGACCAGTTGGTGACCTTGTGAGTGGGCACCAGCCGGCGCAACTGGGCCTCGATCTGTTCGATCACGGCCGGGGTGCCGGAGGTGACGATGGTGATGCGGCTGGTGCGCGCCATCGGATCGACCTCGGCCACCGTCAGGCTTTCGATATTGTAGCCGCGGCCCGAGAACAACCCCACCACCCGCGCCAGCACGCCGGCTTCATTGTCCACCAGCACGGTGAGGGTATGGCGCTCGATCGCGTCGGCCAGCTTGATCTTGGTGTCGTGCATCGGCCTTAAACCAGCATCTTTCCGGCTTCGCTGATCTCCCCGCCGTCATCCGGCGACAGCAGCATCTCGTTATGCGCCGCGCCTGACGGGATCATGGGATAGCAGTTCTCCGCCGGGTCCACCCGCACGTCGAACAGCACGGGCTTCCTGACGCTCAGCATTTCCTTGATCTTGTCGTCCAGCTCCGACGGCTTGTCGGCGCGCAGGCCGACACAGCCAAAGGCTTCCGCCATCTTGACGAAATCCGGCAGCGCCTCGGAATAGGAATGGGAATAGCGCCCGCCATGCAGGATCTCCTGCCACTGGCGCACCATGCCCATATATTCATTGTTCAGGATGAAGATCTTGATCGGCAGGTCGTACTGAACCGCCGTCGACATCTCCTGCATGGTCATCTGCACGCTGGCCTCGCCGGCAATGTCGATGACCAGCGCGTCCGGGTGCGCCATCTGCACACCCACTGCCGCAGGCAGGCCATAGCCCATGGTGCCCAACCCGCCGGAGGTCATCCAGTGGTTGGGCTGGTCGAAGTGGAAGCGCTGCGCCGCCCACATCTGGTGCTGGCCGACCTCGGTGGTGATGAAGACCTCACCCTTGTCGCGGGTCAGGGCATAGAGCCGGTCGATGGCATGTTGCGGCTTGATGATCTTGTCGGAATTCCGGTAGGCCAGCGACTTCTTGGCCCGCCAGCTGTCGATCTGCTTCCACCAGTCCTTCAGCGCCTCGGCCTGGACCTGGTGCTTGCGCGCCTTCCAGAAGCGGATGATCTCGCGCAGCGCCTTGGCGGCGTCCGACACGATCCCCAAATCGACGCGCACGATCTTGTTGATCTGCGACGCATCGATGTCGATATGGACCTTCTTGGAACCCGGCGAGAAGGCGCTGACCTTGCCGGTGCAGCGGTCGTCGAAGCGCGCCCCCAGATTGATCATCAGGTCGCAGTCATGCATCACGTGATTGGCTTCCCAGGTGCCGTGCATGCCCAGCATGCCCAGCCATTCCGGTCGCGAAGCCGGAAACGCGCCCAGCCCCATCAGGGTCGAGGTGATGGGAAAGCCGGTCAGGTCCACCAGTTCGCGCAGCAGCTTGGAGGCTTCCGGCCCGGAATTGATGATGCCGCCGCCGCTATAGATCACCGGCCGCTTGGCCTCGGCCATCATCTCCACCAGCTTGACGATGGAGGCGATGTCGGGATCGGTCTTGGGACGGTAGGTGCGATGATGGATCGCCTGCGGCCCATGATAGGAGCCGGTCTGGAACTGGACATCCTTGGGGATGTCGACCACCACCGGACCGGGACGGCCATTGGTCGCGATCTCGAACGCCTCATGCAGCACGCGCGACAGCTCATTGACGTCCTTCACCAGCCAGTTGTGCTTGGTGCAGGGCCGGGTGATGCCGACCGTGTCGCATTCCTGGAAGGCGTCGGTGCCGATCAGATGGGTGGGGACCTGGCCGGTCAGCACGACCAGCGGAATGGAATCCATCAGCGCGTCGGTGAGGCCGGTGACCGCATTGGTGGCGCCGGGACCGGAGGTGACCAGCACCACGCCCGGCTTGCCGGTGGAACGGGCATAGCCTTCGGCGGCATGCGTGGCGCCCTGCTCATGGCGCACCAGGACATGGGTGATGCCTTCGACCTTGAAGAGCGCGTCATAGATCGGCAGCACCGCGCCGCCGGGATAGCCGAAGATATGGGTGACGCCCTGATCCTTGAGGGCGCGGACCACCATCTGCGCGCCGGTCATGGTTTCCGCGGCCGCTTGGGCCGCGTTGCGCGCCCCTCTCAGCGTCAGTGTGTCGTCCTTGTCCATCGTCCGTCCCTCGAATTCCAATGCTCGCAATCGCACCAAAGATAAAGGGGCGTTTCCGCCCCTTGTCCGCACGGCCGCCATGTCCTCCAGAAGCTTTAGCTTCGAAGGACCAGCGGCCGGATAAGTACGAGCGAGTTCAACATGGCGCGGGAACCTAAAGATGCTGCATCGCGGCGTCAAGCAATTTCACGCAGAAATATGACTGAATTGTGTAATTAAATTGCTAACACAGGGGTCAAACCAGATATAATGTGGCATACGGTGACGAAACCACGTCATCTGGCGCTTGGCGAATTGCCGCGAGGCGGTGATGGCGCCGTCCAGCGCCTCCCCCCGGGTCAGAGTTCCCTTGGCCAAGGCCTGAAGCGGACGCAGACCCAAGAGCTTGGCGGCCGGCAACGCCGGGTCCAGACCTTCCAGCGCGCGGGCTTCTTCCAGCCCCCCCGCCTCCAGCATTTTCTCGAACCGTTCGGCGATGCGTGCCCGCCGTTGCTCGCGCGGCGGGTCCAGCACAAAGGCGGCGAGGTGCGCGTCCTTCAGCACCGGTGCGGCCGGTGCCTCCTGCCAATCGGCCAAGGACCGTCCCGTGGATTCGAAAACCTCATAGGCGCGCAGCACACGCTGTGGATCACTGGGGCGCAGCTTCGACGCCGTCAACGGATCACGCTCCGTCAGCCGCGCATGCAGCGCTTCCACACCGATATCGTCCAGCAGGGCGCGCGCATTGTCGCGCACTTCCGCCGGCGTTGCCGGAATGTCGGCCAGGCCATCGGTGAGCGCCATGAAATACATGCCGGTGCCGCCGGCAAAGATGGGTACGCGCCCCATCACCCGCGCCCGGGCCAGCGCCTCGATGGCGTCTTCGCGCCAGCGGCCCACGGAATAGGCGTCGCGGGCGCTGACATGGCCATAAAGCAGATGCGGCGCGCGCGCCATCTCGGCCGCGGAAGGTTGCGCCGTCAGGATCGGCGCCTCGCGATAGACCTGCATGGAATCGGCATTGATCACCACGCCGCCGATTTCCTCGGCCAGCGCCAGCGCCTGGTGCGACTTGCCGCTGGCGGTGGGTCCTGCAATAAGCACGGCGTCGAATTTCATGGCCGCACAATGTTTGTTCTGAATGTCATCGGCAAGGGCGCCGAGCCCGGGCTGTTCCGCGGCCTGGACAATGGGCCGGCGAAAATCCTGTCGCCCGGCCATGCGTTCGACCTGCCGGTGGCGGACAGCGGCGCGCTGGCCGAAGCGCGCGGCCGCACCGAAGGCCTTGGGCTGGACATCAACCTGGTTTCCGCCAGCAAACGCCGCAAGAAGCTGCTGGTGGCCGACATGGATTCCACCATCATCAATGTCGAATGCCTGGACCAGCTGGCCGACATGGCTGGACTGAAGCCGCAGATTGCCGCCATCACCGAACGCGCCATGCGCGGCGAGATCGAGTTCGAGGCGGCCTTGCGCGAGCGCGTCGGCATGCTGAAAGGCCTCAAGCTGGATGCATTGGAAAAGACCTATCTCGAGCGGGTGCGGCTCAATCCCGGCGCCAAATCGCTGATCGCCACCATGCGGGCGCGAAGCGCAGCGCACACCATGCTGGTCAGCGGCGGCTTCGGCTATTTCACCCAACGCGTGGCCGAGGCCGCGGGCTTTCATGCCGAACGCGGCAACACCCTGCTGGACGATGGCGAAAGACTGACGGGCGAAGTGGGCACGCCCATCCTGGGGCGCGCCGCCAAGCTGGAGGCGCTGGAGGAGGCCGTGGCGCGGCTTGGCATCGATTTCGCCGAAAGCCTGGCGGTGGGCGATGGCGCCAATGACCTGGCCCTGATCCAGAAGGCGGGATTAGGTGTCGCCTATCACGCCAAGCCCGTGGTCGCGGCCGCGGCGGCGGCCGCCATCGACCACAATGATCTCACCGCCCTGCTCTATCTGCAGGGCTATAGTGATAACGAGATCATTCGTTGCGAATAGCACTGGCTGTCATTCCCGGCCGAGCGAAGCGTACGCTTCGCGAGGGGAAGGGAACCCAGGTGGATGGATTGAGCCTAGTCCTTCCACCTGGATCGTTCGTACGCTGTCGCTGCGAACTCCCTTGCGCTCACTATCCGCACGCGCTCGCCGGGGATGACAACAGCCTCTAAAGACTTCGAAGGTCGAAGGTTTGCGGTTAATTCAGGCCGCCTCCCCCTTTTGCGCGAAGCGCCCAAAAGGGGGAGATGCCGTAGCTGGCGTGAGGCCGAAATGCGAAAGGTCCGGTGGACCTTTCGCTGGCCGAACGAGCCAGCGAAGGCAGAGGGGGTTAATTCAATCGAAGTCCGACATAGGTGAGATCGCCGTCACGGTTGATCAGCAGCAGTTCGACCTTCTTGCCGGCCTTCACATCGCCATCGATCTTTCTGGAAACATCATCCGGTGTCTTCACCGCCTGGCCGGCCGCTTCCACGATCACGTCGCCGGGCCGCAGGTTCTTTTCCGCCGCCGAACTGCCCGGATCCACCGATGACACCACCACGCCCTGGATCCCGCCGCCGATCTTGAACTTGGCGCGCGCGCCCTGATCCAGCATCCCCAGCGTCAAACCCAGCTGCGACAGCTTGGACTGGTTCCTGGGCGCGGGCGGCGCCTTCACCGGCTTGTCCGGCTTGTTGTCGTCGGCCAGCTTCTGAACGCTGATGCGCAAGGTCTGCTTTTTGCCCTTGCGCAGCACATCGATGTTCACGGTCTTGCCGATCGGGGTATCGGCCACGATGCGCGGCAAGGCGCGGTCGTCGGCGACCGGCTTGCCGTCAAAGCCGGTGATCAGGTCGCCATTGACGAGCCCGGCCTTGGCTGCCGGCCCGTTCTGGGTGACGTCCGACACCAGCGCGCCCTGGGTGGTGGGAAGCCCCAAGCCCTCCGCGATCTCCTGCGTCACCTGCTGGATGCGCACCCCGATCCAGCCCCGCCGCGCCGCCCCGAACTGGCGCAGCTGGCCGATGACCTCGCGCGCGAGATTGGAGGGAATGGAGAAACCAATGCCGACGCTGCCGCCCGACGGCGTGTAGATCTGCGAATTGATGCCGATCACATCGCCGTCCATGTTGAACAGCGGGCCGCCGGAATTGCCGCGAGTGATCGGCGCGTCGGTCTGGATGAAATCGTCATAGGGACCGGCATTGATGTTGCGGTTGCGCGCCGAAACGATGCCCGCCGTCACCGTCGAGCCGATGCCGAAGGGATCACCAATCGCGATCACCCAGTCGCCGATGCGCGCCTTGTCGCTGTCGCCGAAATGGGTGGCGGGCAAGGGCTTCCGCGGCGTCACTTTCAGCAAGGCCAGATCGGTCTTGGTGTCGCGGCCGATGACCTTGGCGGGAAGCTGGGTGCCGTCCTGCAGGGAGACCGTGATCTGGTCGCTGTCCTCGATCACATGATTGTTGGTGACGATGTAGCCGGTGGGATCGATGACGAAGCCGGAGCCCAGCGAGGTGACATGGCGCGGTGTGTTGGACTTCGGCCCCAGGAAATTCTTGAACAGGTCTTCCAGCGGCGATCCCGGGGACAGGTCGGGCATGGCGTTCTGCGGCGGCGCCTTCAAGGTCTGGCTGGTGGAGATATTGACCACCGTGGGCAGGAGCTTGTCGGCCAGGTCGGCAAAGGAGTCCGGGGCCGGCCGCGCCTGAACCGGAGGCGGCGCCGCAAAGGCCGTCAGCACCAGAACGGCACATCCAAAAAGGGTGCGGGAAACAGGAAAGGCACGCATCTGTTCGTTCCTGGGAACGTGGGGTCGGGGAATCGGCGGCAGTTTAGGCAGGGACGCGGCCGGTAAACAGGTAAAAGCCGTCACCTGCGCGGTTTTTTCATGACCATGCCATAGGTCCCCGGATGGTTCCAAGGCACGGGACTTGAAGGGCGGCGGGCCATGAAAAGGCTGAACGCCCATAGTAAATTGCTGGGCCTGCTTCACCTGGTGCTGATCTTCGGCGCCATCCTGGCGGTGCTTGCCGGCTGCGGCGGCCTTTTGCCCGACCAGCAGGCCCAGACTGCCGGGCCTTTCCAGAGCTATGACCAGCTGGTGGATGCGTTCAACGAAATCGTGCCCGGCATGACCAATGCCCAGGATCTGCCCGGTCTGGGCTTCGATCCCAGGACCGCGAATGTCGATGTGCTGTCCTATGTGAACATCGAAGGCCGCTTCCTGCCGGCGGCCGGCCTGCGCCGGGAACATCTGGACCCCGCCGTGCAGGCCTGCATCCGGGCGCAAGCTTATTGCACCGGTTATGTCTTTCACCCCAGCCCCACCGAAAACAAGCGGCTGGGCGCGCTGGTGCCCGACGTGCCGGGCTTTGAACGCATCACCCGCTGGTCGGCGGACGTGACCCTGCTGGTGATGAATGGCCGCGTGATCCACAAGGTCTTCTCGGGCACGCCGCGCAGCGAAAATCTGGACGACCGCAAGCAGCCGCTGGGACCGTTGCAGGATTTGGGCGGTGCGCTGGCGCATGCCGCCGGCTCCGTCTCCTCCTACTAGGATTTAACGGGGACGGGGGCTATATCCTTCCCATGACGACATTACGCGACGATGTGTTGAAGGCGCTCGACCAGGTGATCGATCCCGTGAGCGGACGCACCGTGGTGCAGCAGGACATGATCCAGGGCCTGGTGGTCCGGGACGGGCATATCGGCTTTGTGCTGGAAGTGGCGCCCGGCCAGGGCCCCAAATCCGAACCCTTGCGCAAGATCTGCGAAGCGATGGTCCTGGGCGTGAAGGGGGTCAAATCCGTCACCGCCGTGCTAACCGCGCATGAAGACAGTCCGCAGGTGGGACATGAGCCCGGGCATGAACATCATCATCACGATCATCATCATGAACGGTCCAAGCCCGCAAAGAACCGCCAACCGCCCGGCGCGCCACAGGTGCGCCCAAACACTCAGCCCGCGCCTTCGGGAATTCCCGGCGTGACGAACATCATCGCGGTGGCCAGCGGCAAGGGCGGGGTGGGCAAGTCCACCATCGCGGTCAATCTGGCGCTGTCGCTTTCGCGTCTCGGCCTAAAGGTCGGGCTGCTGGATGCCGACATCTACGGCCCTTCGCTGCCGCGCCTGCTGGCCATCACCGAAAAGCCGGGCAGCGACGGCCACACGCTTCTTCCCATCGAACGGCATGGCATAAAGACCATGAGCATCGGTTTCCTGGTCAAGGAAGACGAAGCCATGATCTGGCGCGGCCCCATGGTGCAGAGCGCGCTGTCACAGATGTTGACCGACGTCGCCTGGGCGCCGCTGGACGTGCTGGTGCTGGACATGCCGCCGGGCACCGGCGACGCCCAGCTCACCATCGCCCAGCGTGTGCCGCTCAAGGGCGCGGTGATCGTTTCAACCCCGCAGGACATCGCCCTGATCGATGCGAAGAAGGGCATCACCATGTTCAACAAGACCCAGGTGCCGATCCTGGGCGTGGTCGAGAACATGTCGATGTTCACCTGCCCCGATTGCGGCTCAGCCCACGCCATCTTCGGCCATGGCGGCGCGCGCGAAACGGCGGAAAAGCTGGGCGTACCGTTCCTGGGCGAAATTCCGCTGGTGCCGCGCATCCGCGAGACCTCGGATGCCGGTCAGCCGGTGAGCGTCTCGGCGCCTGATGGCCCCGAAGCCGGGGCATTCCTGGAATTGGCGAAGAAAGTCGCGGCCTCGCTGGAAGTCGCCTCGAAGCCCGCGCCCAAAATCTTTATCGAGTGAGCGTCACATAGCTGTAGCCGAGACCGTCCGGTGTGACATGGTCTTCGCGCGCGGTTTCGTTCCAGCCCTTGCGGTCAAAGGCAAAGCGGGCATCGCCATCAAAGGCGCGATGGACTTCCGTCAGTTCGATGCGCGAGGCCTGCGGCAAGGCGCGTTCATAGATCTCGGCGCCGCCGATGATCATCACCAGGCCCGATGTGCCCGCACTCGCCTGCCCCAGCGAAGACGCCGTCGTGGCGCCCTCCGCATGCCAATCCTTCTGGCGGGTCACCACCACATTGACGCGGCCGGGCAGCGGCTTTCTCGGCAGGCTGTCCCAGGTCTTCCTGCCCATCACCACGGTATGGCCCATGGTCAGCGCCTTGAAGCGCTTCATGTCCTCGGAAATATGCCAGGGAATGCCGCCGTCCTTGCCGATCACGCCATTGTCGGCCATCGCCAGCACAAGCACGATCTCACTCATGATGCGAGCCTTTCCAGGCTTTCGCCTTCCAGCCGGTAGTTCAGCCACTGCTCGACCGGCCGCGCGCCCAAGCTTTTGTAGAATTCGATCGACGGCGTGTTCCAGTCCAGCACCTGCCATTCCAGGAATCCGCCCGCTGCCCGCGCCTTGCCCGCGAGATGGGCGAGCAACGCCTTGCCCAGGCCCTGCCCGCGAAACTGGGGGCGCACGTAAAGGTCTTCGATGAAAAGTCCGCGGCGCGCGCCGAAGCTCTTGTAGGTCCAGTACCAGGAAACCAGGCCGGCGGCTTGGTTGCCGGCAAAGGCCAGATCGCAGTGACAGGCCGCGCCCGTCATGTCGCGTTTCACTTGTTCTTCGGTGAGCGAAAAGCGGTCGAGCAGTTGTTCATAATCCGCCAATTCCCGCAGCAGGGCGACGATGGGATGCGAATCGGACGCAAGCGCGGCGCGGATGGAAAAATCACTCATGACGGGACCATAGGGACGTGCGATGATGAAGGGAACTTAAACTGCGCGTGCCGGTTATATTCCAGCCATTTTCAGGACATGCGATATGCGAAAATTGCTGATTTCAGCCGCTGCCATTGCCCTTTTTACCCTTCCCCTCAGCCTCTCCGCCGCGGCCCAGCCCGATCATGACCGTGGTCATGAGGGCGGTGGGCAAGCGCCCCAGGCGCCGCATGGCGGGCCGCTCGGCGGCGGCCATCCCGAGCATGGCGGCGGGGCTCCACATCCTCAGCCGGGCCCGAATGCCGCTCCCAACCGCGGCGGCAATTCCGGCCGCCCCGCCATGACCAGCAATCCCGGCTACAGCCGCGGTCCCACTGGCGGCGGCTTCAATCATCCGGCGCCGGCGGCCAATCCCGCCTATACCCGCGGCCCCACTGGTGGCGGCAATTTCCACGCGCAGAACACGCCCCACATGGCGGGGCGTCCGGGGCCGGGTAATCGCCCCGGCGGCAATGGCGGCGGCCGTCACGACTTCCACGGCTTTGTGGATTTCCACCAGAACTTCGACGCGCAACGCCATTTCCATGCCGGCGCCTATCGCCGCCCACAGGGCTGGTATTCACATCACTGGGTGTTTGGCGAAACCCTGCCCGCTTTGTTCTGGGCGCGTGATTACTGGCTGACGGATTATGTGGATTTCGGCCTGCCGCCGCCGCCCTATGGCGCGGTCTGGGTCCGCAACGGCAATGACGCGCTGCTGATCGACCAGGACACGGGGGAGATCATCACCGTGGAATACGGCGTCTTTTATTGAGACGCCGGCCTGCGGCGGATAGTCCCTTACATGAGGGCTTGGTCCTGCTATAAGCGGCCACCGTGCCCGCATGTCCGCGGGCTGTCAAAGCTCGCCACGGAATCGTCAGGGTACGGAATTAACGCATGTCCAACGTCACGGTGATCGGCGCCCAGTGGGGCGACGAAGGCAAAGGCAAGATCATCGACTGGCTGTCGAACCGCGCCGACATGGTGGTGCGGTTCCAGGGCGGCAACAATGCCGGCCATACCATCGTGGTGGGGGACAAGACTTACAAGCTGTCATTGCTTCCCTCGGGCGTGGTGCAGGGCAAGCGCTCCATCATCGGCAATGGCGTGGTGGTGGATCCCTGGTCCTTGCTGGAAGAGATCGCACGCGTCAGCGCCGCCGGCCTGACCGTGACATCCGATATCCTGGTGCTGGCGGAAAATGCCGTGCTGGTGCTGCCGCTGCACCGCGAGCTGGATGCGCTGCGCGAGGAAGCCGCGTCGCAGAAGCTGGGCACCACCAAGCGCGGCATCGGCCCCGCCTATGAAGACAAGGTCGGCCGCCGCGCCATCCGCGCCATCGACCTGAAGGACCCCGCCGCGCTGCCCGGCAAGATCGAACGGCTGCTGGCCCATCACAATGTGCTGCGCAAGGGCTTCGGCGCCCAGGAAGTGGATGCGGCCGCGCTGCTCAAATCGCTGAACGAGATCGCGCCCAAGATTGCGCCCTTCCTGGGCTCGTCCTGGCGGGAGCTGGACGGCGCCCGCAAGGCCGGCAAGCGCGTGCTGTTCGAGGGCGCGCAGGCGGTGCTGCTGGACATCGACCATGGCACCTATCCCTTCGTCACCTCGTCCAACACGGTGGCGGGCCAGGCCGCAGCCGGCGCGGGTGTCAGCCCTCGCGCCATCGGCACGGTGCTGGGCATCGTGAAAAGCTATACGACGCGGGTTGGCGAAGGCCCTTTCCCCACCGAACTGAAAGACGCCACCGGAGAAAGGCTGGGCGAGCGCGGTCATGAATTCGGCACCGTGACGGGCCGGAAACGCCGCTGCGGCTGGTTCGACGCGGTGCTGGTGCGCCAGACCTGCATCACCGGCGGGGTGGACGGCATCACCCTGACCAAGCTCGATGTGCTGGACGGCTTCGACCAGATCAAGGTCTGTATCGCCTACGAGCTGGACGGCAAGCGCCTGGACTATCTGCCCGCCGACGCCAACCTGCAGGCGCGGCTCACGCCGGTCTATGAGACCCTGGACGGCTGGAAGGAAACCACGCAAGGCGCGCGAAGCTGGGCCCAGCTTCCCGCCAACGCCATCAAGTATGTGCGGCGGGTGGAAGAACTGATCGGCGCGCCGGTGATACTGCTGTCCACCAGCCCCGACCGCGACGACACCATCATGGTCCAAGACCCGTTCGTGGATCGTTGATGCGCACCCTTTTCGCCGCGCTGCTCCTTCTGGCCTCCTCGCTGGGCGCCGCGGCCGCCGACCGGGCGCGCATCGAACAGGACTATGCCCGCAAGATGGCGGCGCAGCAGCAGCAGGACATAGACCAGCGCATCGCGGTGCGGGCACAGGCGCTGAACCAGGCGCCGGGATCGCCCGTGCTGGGCAATCCGGCGGGGCGATGTCACGATCGTGGAGTTTTTCGATTACGCCTGCCCCTACTGCAAGGCGGTCGAGCCCAGGCTGGAAGCGCTGCTCAGGTCCGACCGCAAAGTGAAGCTGGTGCTGAAGGAGTTTCCCATCCTGACGCCACAATCCATGATCGCCACCCGGGCGGCGCTGGCCTCGGTCGCGCAAGGCAAATACAGGCCCTTCCACCAGGCGATGATGAATTTTCGCGGGCAGTTGCTGGAGGCCGATATCTTCGACATGGCCAAGGCTTCGGGGCTGGACCTGGTCCGCCTGCGCCGGGACATGACGGCTCCCGCAATTGCCGACGAGATCATCGCCAATTTCAACCTGGCGCGCGGCATCCGCGCCTTCCAGACTCCCGTCTTCATCGTGGACAATCACGAGATGAGCAGCGAGTCGGCGAGCATCGATTTTCCCAAGGCGGTCGCGGCGGCGCGCGGCCGATAGACAGATGAGGCCGCTGGTCATCCTGGGCAGCGCGCGACCCGATGGGCAAACACGCCGGGCCGTTGATATTGCCTTTTCCTCGGCTGCGGCGGAGCTGGTGGTGCTCCCGGATTTTTCCATCGGCGGTTACGACTATAAGCACTTCAACGCCGATGACGCCTTTGGCGGTATTGCGCAAAAGATGGCCGAGGCGGGAAAGATCGTCTTCGCCACGCCGGTCTATTGGTATGCCATGAGCGCGCCGATGAAGGTCTTCTTCGATCGCCTCACCGACCTGACTGAAAATCTCAAGCCGCAGGGCAAGGCGCTGGCGGGCAAGCCGGTCTGGGTGATCGCCACCGGCACCGAAGACATGTTGCCCGAAGGCTTTGAAGTCCCCTTCGCCCGCACGGCCGGCTATTTCGGCATGCGCTATCGCGGCTGCGCCTATCTCTACACCGGAACCGATCCCGCCCGGCGCGCGGACACCAAAGCCGCGCTGGCCCGGTTCGGCATCACCATCATCGCCTGACCATCAGACCAAGCGGCAAGATCACTGCCTGGTATTGAACACCACATAGCGGAATTTGCCGCCCGCAGCGACATTGAACAGATGCGGCATGCCCGCCGGTATCTGCAGAAAGTCGCCTGCGCGCACGGTCATGCTGGCGCCGCCCGCAATGGCGTCGCCGCGTATCTGTCCGGGCCCGGTCTCCTTGGCGTTGGTGACCGTGCCGCCATAGACCAGGGTCGCCTCGCCCGACAGCACATGGATGTAGTGGGTCCAGTGGGTGTGCACTTCCGGCTCGTTGCCCTTGTCGCTGCGCTGGGCATATTCGACATAATAGTTCTCATGATCGACCGGGAATGCCGTCTTGGCGCCGGGGCCCGGCTTGTCGGTCAGGGCCTCGACATCCTTGGCGGAGAGATATTTGAACCCTTCCGCCGGCAGGTTGCGCAGCGACGTCTGGGCGAAAGCAGCCGGCGCCAGCAGCGCAGCGGCAAAAAGCGACACGGCTATCCTTTGAGCAATCATTCTGATCCCCTCTCTTGTTTTCTGTTTCTGAATCAAAGATCGGCCAACCGGGTCCAGGTTCCCGCCGCGGCCGAAACCACCAGCCCCACAACCAGGACCGGCGCGCCGTGAAAACCCAACTCGCGCGTCACCGCCACCCACAGCACCAGGCTGGCGATGCCAACCACGATGCCGCCGACCAGACTGGCCTTCCCCGTTGTGATGTGGGCGCGCGGCGCGCTCATGGTTGTACGGCCCCGTCCACCTGCCTGCCCGGTCGCGCCAAATCGTTGCGCACCCTGCTGGTGTCATAGCCGTTGACGATGTGCTTCAGGAGCCCGCATTTGAGGTCGGAGGTACCGAAGAACCAGTCCGCCACCGGATAGGTCAGGTTGAAGTTGCGCTCCATCATGATCCTGGGATTGTGGTGGGCGATGTGGTGGCGGCGGATGGAATTGACCAGCGGGATGCGCCGTACCAGGGCGTCATCCTTCACATGGCAGCAATAGTGAAACAGCTCATAGTTCAGATAAAGCGCGGTGTTGGTGATCAGCAGCAGCCAGCCCGCATTGGCAAGTCCCAACCGGTTCAGAACGAAAGCAGGAACCAGCGAAAGCGTCATGAACGCCACCAGCGCATAGGGAGGAAAGAACACGATGCGGAAGTCGCGGCTGTTGTCGAAGGCCGGCTCGGCGTCGGTGAAGAATTCGTGATGCGCCAGCGTATGGCGCTTGTAGATGCCCATCAGGCCCCTGACCGGGCGGTGCATCACATATTTGTGGATCCACCATTCAAACACATTGGACAGGCAGAAGGCTGCCGGGATCACCAGCCACTCGTACCACTGCGGCCGCGTGATCTGGCGCGCGCAAACCCAGATCGCCGCGCCGCCCAGAACACAGATCAGCGCCACATGCAGCCAGCCCACATAGGCAGGCGAAATGCGTGTTCGGTAGTCGGCGCGGAAAACAGCTTGGCGCGGCGGCATTGGGGGCATTGGCAAGGCCCTTTTCTTGCGCCGACGATAGGGCTGCGTCCCTCACCTCGCAAGGCGTTCGATGCCATGGAAGTTTAACTCTTCATGTGATGGCCAGCCATGACAAAGAAGGATGTGGCGAGAGATTTAAAACGTCGCGATCGGGTTGAGCACCGATCCGGTCGCGCCCGGCACCGCGGCGGGCGAGGCCGTGACCAGGAAATCCCAGCGCTTGCGGCTCGAAGCCTCGCGGCCGACCTGTTCCAGGTCCAGATTGTCGAAGATGGGCATGCCCATCGCCACAATGCACAGCGCATGGATGGGCTGGGACACGCCCGCGACCTGTGACGGCAGAACCTCCTGGGCATCGTCGCCGCCCAGGATGGCCACATCGCGCGCATGCATCCAGGGCGCACAGCTCATATGCAGCCCGGCCAGTTGCTGCGGCGGCCAGGGCATCACGCCGCGCCCAGCGCCCGGTGCGCACGATCATCACATCGCCGGACTGCACCTTCATGCCGGCCTGCTTCTCCCAGCCTTCCAGGTCTTCGGGATAGATGGGGGTGCCGGGCTCCAGCCAGTCCACGCCCTTGTAGCGCGCCATGTCCATCAGCACCCCGCGGGTGATGATGCCGTTCTTGAAATTGAGGATGCTGTTCTTGGCCGCGCCATCCTCGCCCACCGTATCCGAGGAATAGCCGTTATAGATCTTGCCGTCATAGACGAAGTGGCACAGCGAATCCATGTGGGTGTGGGCCATGCCATGATAGGAAATGAAAAACGTGTCGCTGGTGCTGGCGATGCCGGTCTTGGGCTGGCTGGCGCCCGTGCGTATGGTCTTGCGCACGATGGGCACGGGATTGTCCACCGCCTGCTTGATCTCGGCATTGCGCGCCATGGAGAAGGAGACGCCCTCCTGGACGGTGTGCAGCGCGGCCTTGCGCTTTTGCGGCGTGATCAGGTTCACCGCCCCCATCTGGTCGTCCGGCCCCCAGCGGTTCCAGTTGGAAAGCTGCTTCTGCAGGCGGACAAAATCCTCCGGCGTGGAATCCGGCCGCGTGGCGGCTTGCGCCCGCGCGGCGCTGGCCATGGCCGCACCGGCGGCAAGCTGCTGGATCGCGCCCCGACGTGACGACTTGTGGAAATCGGACATATGACCCTCCCCCGCTGCCCCTGTCATCGGGGCTTTTGACGGCAAAAGGCTATCCGGAAAGCGGGTAATGGCCTAGCGGGTGCTAGGAGTGATTTAAAGGTCCATGACCTTGACCCAGTCCCGGCGCGGTCCTGATCGCCTGCTGCACATAGCTGTGCGCCCGGGCAACGCAATCCCGCAAGGTCCGCTGCTGCGCCAGGCCGCAGGCAATCGCGGTGGCCAGCGTACAACCGGTACCGTGGGTATGCACCGTCTCCTGGCGCGGCGCCTCGAAGGGAATGAATTCGCCCGCCGCCCACAGCACATCGCGGACATGGCCGCCATCGCCATGACCACCCTTGAACAGCACCGCCTCATTGCCCAGCATCTTGAACACCATGGCGGCGTTGCGCAGCCGGTGTTCGGTCTTGGGATAGATGCCGGTCAGCGCCTCGGCTTCCGGCAGGTTGGGCGTCACCAGGCGGCTCCTGCGAATCAGCCGCTTTTTCACGACCGTGATGCCGGCCTCATCCAGGAGGGGGGCGCCGCTGGAAGACAGAAGCACCGTGTCCAGCACCAGCGGGATGTCATTGGTCTCCAATATGTCGGCCACGGCGGCGGCGATCTCGGCGTTGCCCAGCATGCCGATCTTGATCACATCGGCGCCGATGTCGCCCAAAGCGGCCCTGATCTGCGCCACCACGATCGCCGCCGGCACCGGATGCACATGGGTGACGCCCCTGGTGTCCTGCACGGTGACGGCGGTCACCGCCGTCTGGGCATAGACGCCGAAAGCCTGCGCCGTCTTGAGGTCGGCTTGAATCCCCGCCCCGCCTGAAGAGTCCGAACCCGCGATGACCAGAAGGCGAGGCGGAGGATTCACGGATTAGCCTCAAGGCTGCAGTGTCGGCTTTTGGTCAAGCCGCAGTGTCGGCTTTTGGTCAAGCCGCCACTTCTTCAATAGCCGAAGCGATCTGGCGCACCACGGCGCGCACCACTTTCTCGTCTTCGCCTTCCGCCATCACGCGGATCAGCGGCTCGGTGCCCGACTTGCGCACCAGCACCCGGCCCGAGGCGCCCAGTCTGGCGTTGGCGGATTCGATGCTGGACTTGACCCGCTCATCGTCGAGCGGCGAGCCCTTCTTGAAACGCACATTCTCCAGCACCTGGGGCAGCGGCTCGAACAGATGCGCCGCCTCGGAGGTGGGGGTTCCTTCCTGCGCCAGCACCGCCAGCACCTGCAGCGCCGCGATCAGCCCGTCGCCGGTGGTTGAGAAATCCGACAGGATGATATGGCCCGACTGTTCGCCGCCGACATTGAAGCCGCCCCTGGCCATCTCCTCCAGCACATAGCGGTCGCCCACCGCCGAACGCGCCAGCGAAAGCCCCAGGGTCTTGAGATATCGGTCGAGCCCGGCATTGGACATCACCGTGCCCACCACGCCGCCGCCCTTGAGCCTGTCGCCCTTCGACCAGCTTTTGGCGATCAGGGCCAGGATCTGGTCGCCGTCAATGATGCGGCCATGCTCGTCGGCCATCACCACGCGGTCGGCATCACCATCCAGCGCGATGCCGAAATCGGCGCGCACTTCGCGAATCTTGTTGCACATGGCCTGGGGCGCTGTCGAACCGCAGTCCAGATTGATGTTGGTGCCGTTGGGCGTGACACCCATGGTGACGATGTCGGCCCCCAATTCCCACAGCACTTCGGGCGCCACCTTGTAGGCCGCGCCATTGGCGCAATCGACCACGATGCGCAGGCCCTCCAGCCTGAGATTGCGCGGGAAGGTGCGCTTGGCGAATTCGATATAGCGCGCCTGGCTGTCGTCGATGCGCTTGGCGCGGCCGATCTGAGATGATGGCGCCAGACCCTGCTCCAGGCCCGCCGCCATCAGCGCCTCGATCTCGGCCTCCACCGCATCGGAAAGCTTCTGGCCGTCGGGACCGAAGAACTTGATGCCATTGTCCTCGAACGGATTGTGCGAGGCGGTGATCATCACGCCCAGGTCCGCGCGCAGGGAGCGCGTCAGCATGGCCACGGCGGGCGTCGGCAGGGGGCCGAACTGGAACACGTCCATGCCCACGGCGGTGAAGCCTGAGACCAGAGCGCTTTCGATCATGTAACCCGACAGGCGGGTGTCCTTGCCGATCACCACCCGGTGACGGTGCTCGCCGCGGGTGAAGATGCGCCCCGCGGCCATGCCGGCCTTCAGCGCCACTTCGGGCGTGAGCTTGGCGGTGTTGGTGCGGCCGCGGATGCCGTCAGTGCCGAAGTATTTGCGGATCATGGATGGGGTCCCGGGAACGCCGCTTTTTAGCATATTCCCGTACTAAAGGGAGTTAATGACGCGCTTTTCCTATCGCTTTCAGGACCTTAAGGCCATCCCTCAAGGCACCGGGGCCGTGGGTGCGGACATAATCGGCCCCGTTGGCCTCGGCGAAAAGCTCCCCTGCCAGGCTGGCGGCGCCGGCCTCCAGCGCCGGCCGGTTGACCAGCCTGCGCAGGAAGCCCTTGCGGGACAGCGACACCAGCAGCGGCAGGCCATAGCGGGCCTTCAGCTCCGGCAGACGGCGCAGCAGGATCAGGGAATTTTCCGGGTCGGTACCGACAAACTGGCCCATGCCGGGGTCCAGGATCAGACGCTCGCGGGCGATGCCGGCAGCGGTCAGCGCCCCGACGCGTGCATCGAAAAAGCGGGTGACGCGATCGAAAATTTCGGACGAGGGCACTTCGGTGCGCACCGCGACGCCCCGCGCCTGCACCATATGCATCACAATCAGCTTCACATCCGACTTTGCCAGTTGCGGATAGAGCGCGGCATCGGGAAAGCCATGAATGTCGTTGAGATAGTCTATCGGCTGCTGAAGCGCCCAGCGCTGCACATCGGGCGCGAAACTGTCGATGGACAGCGGCAGGCCGTTTTCCTTCAGCGCCGGGACGGCCGCGGCCAGGCGCGCGATCTCGATCTCCGGCGCCACCGCCTGCGCCTCCGGATGGGAGGATGCGGCGCCAATGTCGATAATGTCGGCGCCGCTCTCGGCCATGGCGCGCGCATGGAAGATCGCCGCCCCCGGCTCAAGATACGCGCCGCCGTCGGAAAAGCTGTCGCTGGTGACGTTGAGGATGCCGAGGATTTTCATTGGTCAATGAATTCGCGCGCCGAGATTGCCCACCAAATCATATTCCCAAATCTCGACAGCACGCGGTACCAAATGGCCATAATTTCGAACGTAATAGGCCGCGAGTGTCTCACTTTTGCTCGCACGTACATCTTTTAGGACAAAGAGAACCTTTCGGCATTCCGGCGGAGCAAGATGGAAATAGTACATCGACTCATTCCAAACGGTTATTTTCGCGCTCGGTATGTTATTGCCTGACGTCCACTTATGTGACTTGCATTCAACCAAGGTCGGGGGTTCGTTGCACCCAAGATCAAATCTCCGGTGCTTTTTGTGGTCATGGGCTCCGACCAAAACATCAAAATTCTGTGTTAGCCGGAGATTTTCGGTTTGCATGAAAAAGTCACGTGCCAACGTCTCAAAATCGGCACCCGCATGGGCGTTACTGATCGCACCTACGCGCTGAAATGGTTTGTCGGCCATGTCGATCCAAAGAGAAAGGCGGCTTGAACACCGTCCCTCAAGTCTGCTCTGGATGGCCGGGTCAAGCCCGGCCATGGAGAGTTTTTTGTTAGCTGCGATCAGCGCGAGGGATTTTGTGGCGTGAGCAGGAGCGCCGAGCGACGTGTACCCAAGGCGTACACGAGCGAAGGCGCGATGAACTCACGACGCAAAAGACAAGCGCCTTACCTCGGTTGGGGTTCGGGGGTGATAATCGGCCCGGGCGAAGACGGACGGGGCTTGCCGGCTGCAGGCACCGACGTGCCTTCGCCGCGGCTGGGCACCACCGGGTCTTCATAGGGGGTGCGAACCGGGGGAATGCCCTTGAGCAGGGCCACGATCTCGTCGCCCGTCAGGGTTTCATATTCCAGCAGGCCGCGCGCCAGCACGTTCAGGTCGCTCTGGCGATCGGTGAGGATCTGCTTGGCCTTGGCATAGCACTCGTCGATGATGCGGTGGATTTCCGAGTCGATCTTCTGCGCCGTGGCTTCCGAGACATTCTGGGTGCGCGACACCGAATGGCCCAGGAAGACTTCTTCCTGGTTCTCGGCATAGGCGATCGGACCCAGGCTGTCGGACATGCCGAAGCGGGTGACCATGGCGCGGGCCATGCGGGTGGCCTGCTCGATATCGCTCTGGGCGCCGGTGGTGACCTTCTCATGGCCGAACACCAGTTCCTCGGCGATGCGGCCGCCAAAGGCGACGCACAGGTCCGCCAGCATCTTCTGGCGGGTGAGCGAAAGCTGGTCGCGCTCCGGCAGGCGCATCACCATGCCCAGCGCGCGGCCGCGCGGGATGATGGTGGCCTTGTGAATCGGGTCGGAGCCGATGACATGCAGCGCCACGATGGCATGGCCGCCCTCGTGATAGGCGGTGAGCTTCTTTTCCTCGTCGCTCATCGCCAGGGAGCGGCGCTCGGCGCCCATCATCACCTTGTCCTTGGCGTCTTCCAGTTCGCTCATGGTGACGACGCGCTTGCCGCGCCGGGCCGCCATCAGCGCGCCCTCATTGACCAGATTGGCGAGATCCGCGCCGGAGAAGCCGGGCGTGCCGCGCGCGATGGTGCGCGGGTCCACGTCAGGCGCCAGGGGCACCTTGCGCAGATGCACGCGCAGGATCTTCTCGCGGCCGGCGAGATCGGGATTGGGCACCACGACATGGCGGTCGAAGCGGCCCGGACGCAGCAGCGCCGGATCGAGAACGTCGGGCCGGTTGGTGGCCGCGATCAGGATCACGCTTTCATTGGCCTCGAAGCCGTCCATCTCGACCAACAGCTGGTTGAGGGTCTGCTCGCGTTCGTCATTGCCGCCGCCCAGGCCGGCGCCGCGATGGCGGCCGACGGCGTCGATTTCGTCAATGAACACGATGCAGGGACTGTTCTTCTTGGCCTGCTCGAACATGTCGCGCACGCGGGATGCGCCCACGCCCACGAACATTTCGACAAAGTCGGAGCCTGAAATGGTGAAGAAGGGCACGTTCGCCTCACCCGCGATGGCGCGCGCAAGCAGCGTCTTGCCGGTGCCGGGGGGCCCGACCAGCAGCACGCCCTTGGGGATGCGGCCGCCGAGGCGCTGGAATTTCTGCGGATCGCGCAGGAAGTCGA
>DATAWO010000017.1:0-28549 GCA_036267165.1 Rhizomicrobium sp.
CCGGCCAGGCCGGCCTGGCCGGCGATCACGCAGTTGCGTCCGATCTGGCAGTTGTGGCCGATCATGACCAGGTTATCGAGCTTGCTGCCTTCCCCGATCACCGTGTCGCGCAGGGCGCCGCGGTCGATGGTGGTGCACGAGCCGATCTCGACATCGTCCTGGACGATGACGCGCCCCAGCTGCGGGATCTTGCGATAGCCCGCGTCCGCCGACGCGAAGCCGAAGCCCGGCTGGCCGATGCTGGCGCCCGGCAGGATAACCACCCGGTCGCCGACATAGGCATGGCTGATAGAGACATTGGCCCCGATCTCGCAGTTGCGCCCGATCGCGACGCGGGGTCCGATGACGGCGCCTGGACCGATGCGGGTGCTGTCGCCGATTTCCGCGCCTGCCCCGATCGTCACGCCGGGGGCGAACGCCACGTCACGGCCGATCCGCGCCAGGGGCGATATCGCGGGCGCGTCCTTCGGCCATGCCGGCTGGGAGTGCTCGGGATAGAACAGGGCGGCGGCCGCGGCAAAGGCAAGGGAGACCGAAGCGGTCTCCAGCACGATCATGCCTTCAGGCGCGGCGGGGCGCTTGCCTTTCTCTCCCACCAGACAGGCGCCGGCGCGGCTGGCCGCAAAGGCGTCGCGCAATGCGAGACCGCCGGAGAAGAAAGTCAGATGCCGGCTTTCCGATCCCGCCAGGTCGGCGAGATCGAAGAACATCCGCCCGCCATCGGCGCCAGCCGGAACGGCGATCCCCGCTTTCTCGCAAATCTGCGCCAGGGAGAAGGGCCCGAGATTTTCGAAAAAGCGGGGATCGGCCATGACCTGCCTTCGGGGCTTATTTTTTCGGCGCGGGCGGCGGCGTCACGTTGAAGTTGACCTTCAGCGACGGCAGCTGCTGGTTCAACTGGTTGATGGCCTCGCCGGTGATGTCGAAACCGCCCTGGGTCGCGAACACCACCGCCTGCTTGTCGAGCACCATGTTGGCGCCGCGCGCCTTCACCAGGCCCTGAAGGATCGGGCCGAGCTTGGCTTCCATCTGGGCCCGCGCCTGGGCGAAGGCATAGCGCATCTGCTCGTCCTTCTTGGCCACCTGGCCCTGCAGCCCCTGCTGCTTGGCCTGGAAGGCGGCGATCTTCTTGGCCTTCACGTCGGGCGCAAGGATCGCCACCTGCTGTTGCAGGCTGCGTTCCTCTACTTCCAGCGCGCGGCCCTGGCCCTGCAGATCGGCCTTGGCCTGGGCGGAATAGGCCTGCATCTGCTTGGCGATATCCTGGCCGGCCTTGGAGAACTGCATGATGGCGGCGCGGTCCAGGACCACGATCTTGGGCTGTGGCGGATCGGCGAAAGCGGTGGTTGCCAAGCCTGCGGAGGTAAGGCCCGCGAGAGCGAGCGAAAGGATCAGGGTTTTCTTCATCGTCTAGTATCCCGTGGCTGTACTGAAGTGGATGATCTGGGGTCTGTCATAGAAGGTTTTGACAAAAGGCAGGCCGAGGTCGATCTGGACAGGGCCGAAGGGTGATTTCCACTGAACGCTGATGCCGGCCGAAGCGCGGAAGGCGAGATTGTCCTTCACGCAGGTGCCGACACCTGAATATTGCACGCCGGTGCAGACCCGGGTGGCGGGGGTGAGATTGTCGAGCCGCCCCAGGGTGCCGAAGTCGGTGAACAGGCCCATATTGATGCCATAGCTTTCGGGCACCAGCGAGGGAAAACGGACCTGCGCGGTGCCGATGGCGTCCACCGTGCCGCCCAGCGCGCCGGTATTGTTGGGCGCCACGATGTCGCGCGGACCCACGCCGGCCAGCGCGAAGCCGCGGAAAGTGTCGCCACCGTCGAATATGCGCTCCTCGAACGGCACGAAGGAGCCGCCATAGCCGGTGATGTATTTGGCCCGGCCCTGCAGGGTCGCGATCATCGCGCCGTCGAACAGGGGCGCGTAAGTCGCCGCGGTAACGCTGCTGAGCAGGAACTTCAGGTTGCCGCCGAAGCCGGCGAACTGCTGCGAGAAGGCGAAGGTCGTGCCATTGGTGGGTTTGCGGATATCGTCCAGATTGTTATAGGCATAGGTGAAGCCGACTTCCGAACCATTCAACTCGCCGGCGGCCAGCTCCACATTCAGCGGCGCGCCTTCATAGGGCTTCACATTTTCGATCTTGTAGGTGTAGTTCAGCGCCACCGTGCTGTATTCGGAGATCGGATAGCCCAGGCGCAGCACCGCGGCGGTCGAATTGCTCTGGAACGCCGCCTGGTCGAAATTGGTCTGGGTCTCGTACAGGTCGAAGCCCGCCGCCAGGTCGCGGCCCAGGAAATAGGGCTCGGTGAAAGAGAACACCGCCTGCTTGGTGATGTAGGACGCCTGCAGGGAGATGCGCAGATTCTGGCCGCGGCCGAACCAGTTGCTGTCGCTATAGCTGACTTCACCCAGCAGCGAGGTGGTCGAGGAATAGCCCAGGCCCACCGACAGCGAGGCGGTGGACTGTTCGGTGACATTCACCGTCAGATTGGTGCGGTCGGGCTGGCTGCCCGGCACATTCTTTACTTCCACCTCCTTGAAGAAACCCAGTGACCGGATGCGGGTGCGCGAACGGTCGATCAGGACGCGGTTGAAGGCGTCACCTTCCTGCAGCCGGAACTGGCGGCGGATAATGTCGTCATGGGTGCGGGTGTTGCCCGAGATGTCGATCTTCTCGATATAGACGCGCGGGCCCTGCACGATCTCGAAGCCCAGGTCGATGGTGTGGGCCTGGGGATTGCGCTTGAAACGGGGATGGACTTGGGCGAAGGCATAGCCCCTGGTGCCCGCCGTGTTGGTCAGGGCGTCGATCGCCTTCTGCACGGCCTCCTGGGAATAGATGTCGCCAGGCTGCACATCGACCAGCGGGCGGAGCTGGGCGGCGGGCAGCTCATGGATCTTGGAATCGATGGCGACCTGGCCAAACTTGTAGCGCATCCCCTCCTGCACCGTGAAGGTGATGTAGAAGCCGGTGCGGTCCGGCGTCAGCTGCGCCACCGCGCTCAACACCTTGAAGTCGGCATAGCCGCGATTGATGTAATAGCGGCGCAGGGATTCGCGGTCGAACTGCAGCCGGTCGGGATCGTAATTGTCGTTGGAGGCGAGGAATTTCCACCAGCGGCTTTCCTCGGTGGCGATCTGCCCCTTCAGCGTGTCGCTGTCGAAGATGTGATTGCCGACAAAGCTGATGCGGCTGACCCCGGTGGTGGGACCGTCGGTGATCGAGAAGATGAGATCGACGCGGTTGTCGGGGCGCTGGATGATCTGCGGATCGACGCGGGCGGCGAACTTGCCGTTGCGGCGATAGAGCTCGATGATGCGCTGGACGTCGGCCTGCACCTTGGCGCGGGTGAAGACGGCGCGCGGCTTGATCTGGACTTCCTTGGTGAGGTCCTTGTCGCTGACCTTGGAATTGCCCTCGAACACGACCTGGTTGACGATCGGATTCTCGGTGACGCGGATGGTCAGCGTTCCCGTCGCCTCGTCGAAACTGGTTCTGACATCGGCGAACAGCCCGGTCGCGGTCAGCGCCTTGAGCGCGGTGTCGGCGTCGGCCGGGGTGAAATTGTCGCCCTCGCGCAGGCCCACATAGGTGAGCACCGTGCCGGGCTCCACGCGCTGGGTGCCACGCACCACGATATGCTGGATGACATGGGGGGTGGCGGCGGCGGGGGCGGCCACCTGCGCCGCCGGATTGGCGGCGGCATTGTTCTCGGCATTATTGGGCGCCTGTGGCTGCTGGTTCAGTTCCTTGGCGCGGTCGGCGGCGCCGGGCCTCAGTTGCGCGCCCGCGGGTACGGCCACCAGCGCCAGGCAAATCCCGGCGGAGGTCGCGCGCAACAACCTGCTTCTAAGGCGCAATGTCCGCATCCCGGGTTCGGCCAACTCGTCTACGGGGTCCGCGTATGGACGCCTGGTTTTCAGAAAAGATTCAGCCGGACCAGGTCATTCCAGGTCGTCAGGAGCATCAACCCCAAGACCAAAACCAGCCCAAGCCGAAATCCAACGTCCTGGGCCCGCTCACCGAGCGGGCGCCCCAAAACCGCTTCGCATCCATAGTACAGAAGATGCCCCCCGTCGAGCAGCGGGATGGGAAAAAGGTTGGCCAGCCCAATGCTTACAGAAAGGATAGCCACCAGATTGAGAAGCGGCAGAAAGCCGATATCGGCGACCTGGCGGGTCATCTTGGCGATTCCCACCGGGCCCGAAAGCTGGTCGGCCCCGCCATGGCCGGTGACCATCTGGGCTATCCCCAGGATCGTGGTCTTCATGATGCTCCAGGTCTCGGTACAGGCTGCGGCAAAGGCGCTCACCGGGGTGTAGGTCTCCCGCGTGATGGTGGCTTTGGGGCTCTGGCGCACCCCGATCACCATCTGGCTGGTGGGATTGCCCAGGATGTCGCGCACCTTGGTCAGCCTGGGGGTGACCCAAAGGGTCATGTCGCGACCGGCGCGGTTGATGCCGATGGCCAGCGGCGTGCCGTTGGAGACGGAAATGATCTCGGGCAACTGCTGGAAATCGGTGATCGGGGTCTGGTCGATTCGGGTGACCCGGTCGCCGGTCTGGATGCCGGCCTGCGCCGCGGCGCTCGCCTTGGACACTTCGCCCACAATCGGCGCGACCACGGCATGGCCGGTATAGCTGAGGATGCCGGTGAGCAGCACGATGGCCAGCACAAAATTGGCCAGCGGGCCGCTCGCCGCCACCAGGGCGCGCTGGTGGAGGGGCTTGAACATCAAAACCCTTTCCCGTTCCGTCGCCGTCATCCGCGTCGCAGCCTCGACATCGGGCCGCGAGGCCGCGTCGGCATCGCCCGCGAACTTCACATAGCCGCCGATCGGCAGCCAGCTGATCTTCCAGCGGGTGCCGACGCGGTCGGTCCAGCCGAAGATTTCCTTGCCGAAGCCGACGGAGAAGACATCGACCTTCACGCCGAAGGCGCGCGCCAACAGGAAGTGGCCCAACTCATGGAAGAACACCACCACAGTGATGACAAAAAGAAAGGCCGGAAGGCCCAACGGGGTCCAGGCGATCAGCCCGCGTATCGCGTCCAGCATGTGTCTTACGTCCCTACCCGTTGACAGATTTCCTCGGCCACCACGCGCGCCCGCGCGTCGGTGCCCAGGACGCTCTGAAGATCGCCCGCAATCCCGTTGCTGCCAAAGTCCTGGTCCAGCGCGGCGGCAACCACGCGCGGAATGTCGAGAAAGCCGATGCGGCGTTCCAGGAAGGCCTGCACCGCGATTTCGTTGGCGGCATTGAGCACGGTGGGGGCAAGACCGCCCGACCGCATCGAACCGATGGCCAGTCCCAGCGCCGGGAAACGGTCGTGCGCCGGCGGCTGGAAGACCAGCTGGCCCAGCGCCGCAAGGTCAAGGCGCCGCGACGGCGACGGAATGCGGCGCGGCCAGCCCAGCGCGTGCGCGATCGGTGTGCGCATGTCGGGGGCCGACAGGTGCGCCATGGTGGTGCCGTCTTCGTAAGAGACCAGGCAATGCACGATCGACTGGGGATGCACCACCACACCCAGTTTTTCCGGCGCCAGCCCAAAGAGGAAATGCGCCTCGATCAGCTCCAGCCCCTTGTTCATCAGGGTGGCGGAATCCAGGGAAATCTTGCGCCCCATCGCCCAGTTGGGATGGGCCACCGCCTCCTCCACCGTGGCGGCGCGCATGCGCTCCAGGGTCCATTCGCGGAACGGCCCCCCGCTCGCGGTGATGGTGACCAGTTCGGCTTCGGAGGCGTCACCGGAGCCCAGCACCTGGAAGATGGCATTGTGTTCACTGTCCACCGGCAGCACCTGGGCGCCGGATTTCTCCTTGGCGGCGCGAAACACCTCACCCGCCGCCACCACGCATTCCTTGTTGGCCAGCGCCACCACCACGCCGCGATGGATGGCGGCCAGCGCCGGCTCGATCGCCGCCGCGCCCATGATCGCCACCATCACGAAGTCCGACGGCCGCGCGGCCGCGTCGATCACCGCCTGGCGGCCGGCCGCGACCTCGATGCCGCTGCCGGCAAGACCGGCCTTCAATTCGCCGAACCGGGTTTCCTCGCCGATCACCGCAAGCCGCGGCTTCATCGCCAGCGCCTGCTCGACCAGGACCTTCACATTGTTGCCGGCCGTCAGCGCCGTGATCGGCAGCGCGTCCGCGCCATGGACCTTGCGCACATGGGCGATCACATCCAGCGTGTTGACGCCGATGGAGCCGGTCGAACCCAGCACCGTCACCTGGCGCGCCAGCACATCGTCCAGCGGCGGCAATTCATTGAAAATCCGGGTGGCTGCGATCGGCTTCACGCATGCCCTCCGAACAGCGGGTTGATATGCAGCCCGAAGATCAGCAGCGCCAGAATCACACTGGCCGCGAACATGGAATCCATGCGGTCCAGAACCCCGCCATGGCCGGGGATCAGGCCGCCGGAATCCTTGTAGCCGAAGCGGCGCTTGACCAGGGATTCAAACAGATCCCCGCCATGGGCGGCGAAGCTGAAGACAAAGGCGAACAGCATGGCCAGCCACAGATTGAATCCGAAGAAGGCGATATAGAGCGCAAACACCACCGCCGCGGTGATGCTGCCGCCGAGGGTGCCGGCCCAGGTCTTGCCCGGCGAAAGACGCGGCGCCATCTTCCTGCCGCCGATCAGCTTGCCGAACACCAAGGCGCCGGTGTCGGTGGCCCAGACGATCAGGAAGAGCCCCAGCACCACCAGCGCGCCTTGCGGCGGATATACCCGCAAGGCCACCAGCGCCAGCGACGGCAGGCCGATATAGATCACTCCGCCGGCGTGCCAGAACGGGTTGTCGTCGCGTCTGCGGGCCAGGAAGAACGCGGCCACCGCGCCCGCAGCCAGCAACAGGAACGCGAGCGGCGCCAGACGCAGCATCAGGGCCGTCACCGCGCAGGCAACGGCGCCCGCCGTCACCGCGGTCTGGACATGAACGGGCATCAGATCGGCGGCCACGCGCTGGGCCGGCGAGCGCACCATGCGGTGCCATTCCCGGGACGCGAACAACGCCATCAGCACGGTGACGGCGGCGTACCAGTTGGGGTTGTAGAACACCAGCGCAATGGCGATGATCGCCAGAAACATGCCGAACAGCACGCGCAGGAAAGCTTCGCTGCCGGAGCGAAGCGCGTTGGTCGGATGCGGCTGGCTCATGCTCACGCCACAGCCTCGGAATCCAGGGCGCCGAAACGCCGCTCCCGGGAGGCAAATTTCTCCAGCGCCGCGGTCAACGCGGCGCGGTCGAAGTCCGGCCACAGCGTGTCCAGGAACAGAAGCTCGGCATAGGCCGATTGCCAGAGCAGGAAGTTGGACAGCCGGTGTTCGCCGGATGTGCGGATCACCAGATCGGGCGCAGGCAGCGCGCTGGTGAAAAGCCTGGTGGCGAACAGCTCGGGCGTGATGGTTTCGGGGTCCAGCCGTCCGTCCTTGGCGGCGCGCGCCAGCTCCCGGGCGGCGGCGGCGATCTCTTCCTGCCCGCCATAGTCGAAGGCGAAGGTCAGGTTCATGCCGTCATTCTTCGCCGTGCGGCTTTCGGAATCCTGGATCATCTGCTGGATGTCGGTGGCGACCCGGCTGCGATGGCCGATGATCCGCATACGGACATTGCGCTCGACCAGCTCGTCCATGTCGCTGCGGAAATAGGTGCGGAACAGGCCCATCAGCGCGCCCACTTCGGTCTTGGGGCGCTTCCAGTTCTCGCTGGAGAAAGCGAACAGGGTCAGGTTCTCAAGTCCGATATCGCAGCCCGCCCTGACCGCCTCGCGTACCGCCTTCATGCCGGCATAGTGGCCGGCCTCGCGCGGCAGGTGGCGTTTCTTCGCCCAGCGGCCATTGCCGTCCATGATGATGGCGACGTGCTTGGGCAGACCTTGGGTGGTGGCGGGTTTGGTCATCACACCTGCATGATTTCCTGCTCCTTGGCATGGAGCGCGGCGTCGATATCCTTGATGTGCGCGTCGGTCATCTTTTGCAGCACATCGCCACGGGTGTGATGCTCGTCCTCGCCGATCTTGCCGTCCTTCTCCAGCTTCTTGAGCAGGTCCATGCCGTCGCGGCGCACATTGCGCACCGCCACGCGGGCGGCCTCGGCATATTTGGCGGCGAGCTTGGAGAGTTCCTTGCGCCGCTCCTGATTGAGTTCGGGCAGCGGGATGCGCAAGAGCTGGCCGTCCATCTGCGGGTTGAGGCCCAGGCCCGCATCCCGGATCGCCTTGTCCACGGCTTTGGCCAGGCCCTTGTCCCAGACCTGGACCGTGATCATGCGGGCTTCAGGGGTGGAGATGGTGCCCACCTGATTGATCGGCACGGTGTTGCCATAAGCCTCGACTTTGACCGGATCGAGCAGGGCGGCGCTGGCCCGCCCGGTACGCAACCCAGCAAGCTCGCTCTTGAGGGTGGCGACGGCGCCGTTCATGCGGCGGTCCAGTTCATCCTTGTTATAGCTGTCAGCCATACCCGTCGCTCCATACCCCGCGGCAGACTACCCTAAACCCCGGGCTCTGCTTCACTTTTCTTCAATAATGGTTGCCCGGCCCTCACCCCTCAAGACCTTGGCCAATTCACCGGGCTCGGCCAGCGAAAACACCAGAATCGGGATGCGGTTTTCCCGGGACAACGAAATGGCGGCCGCATCCATCACCTGCAGATTCTGGGCCAAAACCTCGTGGTAGCTTAAAGAATCGTAACGCTTGGCGTCCGGAACCTTCTTGGGGTCGGCGGTATAGACCCCATCCACCTGGGTCGCTTTCAGCATGGCGTCGCACGACATTTCCGCAGCCCGCAGCGCCGCGGCGGTATCGGTGGTAAAAAACGGATTGCCGGTGCCGGCGGCGAACACCACCACCCGGCCCTTTTCCATATGGCGGATGGCGCGGCGGCGGATATAGGGCTCGCAGACATTGTTCATGGCGATGGCCGACTGGACCCGGGAGGCAAGTCCCACCCGCTCCATCCCCGCCTGCAGCGCCAGCGCATTCATCACCGTCGCCAGCATGCCCATATAGTCGGCGGTGGACCGGTCGATGCCCTGGGCGGAGCCGGCAAGGCCGCGGAAGATATTGCCGCCGCCCACCACCATGCAGATTTCGCTGCCGGCCTGATGGGCTTCCTTCACATCGCGGGCGATGCGGTCGATCACATCAATGTCGACGCCGAACTGGCCTTTGCCCATCAACGCCTCGCCGGAGACCTTGAGCAGGATCCGGCGGTATTTCGGCGCTGTGGGCATAACCGTCCTCATGGTTCGACAAGCTCACCATGAGGAAATCCCCACCCTGAGCCTGTCGAAGGGTGAGAACCGGAAATGGAACTAGCGGGCGCCTTCCGGCTCTTCGTTCTTCTTGCCCGCCATCTGGGCGACTTCGTCGGCGAAGTCGGCTTCGGCCTTTTCGATGCCCTCGCCCACCTGGAAGCGGACAAAGCCTTCGACCGCGATCGGCGCGCCAAGGTCCTTGGCGGCCTTCTCGATCACCTTGCCGACCTGGGTTTCGCCATCGACCACGAAGGTCTGCTGCAACAGCACCGTCTCCTCGTAGAATTTGCGCATCCGGCCTTCCATCATCTTCTCGATGACGTTTTCCGGGCGGCCCGACTGGCGCGCGATCTCGGCCTGGATGTTGCGCTCGCGCTCCACCACTTCCGGCGCCAGATGCTCCGGCGAGATGGCGAGCGGGGACGCGGCCGCCACATGCATGGCGATCTGCTTGGCCAGGCTCGCGAGCTTTTCCTTGTCGGCGGTGGATTTGAGCCCCACCAGCACGCCGATCTTGCCCAGTTCGGGCGACGTGGCGTTGTGGACATAGGCCGCGACCACGCCGGGATCCACGCTGATGGCGGCGGCGCGGCGCACGCTCATGTTTTCGCCGATCTTGGCAACCAGCGCCGTCAGGGTGTGCTGCACGGTGGAGGAGCCCATCGGCGAGGCCAGCAGCTTCTCCAGGTTGCCGCCCTCTTTCAGAGCCAGCTTTGAGGCGTCCTTCACAAAGGTCTTGAACTCGTCATTGCGGGCGACGAAGTCGGTCTCGGCATTCACTTCCAGCAGCACGCCGGTACCCGCGTCGACGGCGACGCCCACCAGGCCTTCGGCGGCGGCGCGGCCGGCCTTCTTGGCGGCCTTGGAAATGCCCTTCTTGCGCAGCCAGTCGATGGCGGCTTCCATGTCGCCGCCCGTCTCGTTCAGCGCATTCTTGCAATCCATCATGCCCGCGCCGGTCTTGTCGCGCAGGTCCTTCACCATGCTGGCGGTGATGTTGGCCATGTCAGTCTCCTCTCAAACCTGTCCGCGCCCCATAAGAGCGCGTCCAGGCTGCAATCGTGTAAAGCTCAGGCCGTGACGGGTGCGGCTTCGATGACCGGGGCCGCTTCTTCGATCTCTTCCGCGGCACCCAGGTCTGCGCCGGCCGCAGCCTGGCTCTGGCCCAGGCCGTCGATCACCGCACGGGCGGCCAGGTCGCAATAGAGCGCGATGGCGCGGGCGGCGTCGTCATTGCCCGGGATCGGGAAGGCGATGCCGTCCGGATCGCTGTTGGAATCCAGGATGGCCATGACCGGGATGCCCAGCTTGCGGGCTTCGGCAATGGCGATGGATTCCTTGTTGGTGTCCACCACAAACAGGAGATTGGGTACGCCACCCATTTCCTTGATGCCGCCCAGCGAACGCTCGAGCTTGTCCTGCTCGCGCAACAGGCCCAGCAGTTCCTTCTTGGTCAGGCCGGAATGTTCCGCGCCAGACAGCGTCTCTTCAATCGAACGCAGGCGGCGGATCGAATGGCTGATGGTCTGCCAGTTGGTGAGCGTGCCGCCCAGCCAGCGGTGGTTGACGTAATACTGGGCGCAGCGCTTGGCGGCGGCGGCCACCGGCTCGGACGCCTGGCGCTTGGTGCCCACGAACAGGATGCGGCCGCCGCCGGCGGCGACTTCACGCAAGGTGACCAGCGCCTGGTGCAGCAGCGGCACGGTCTGGGTCAGGTCCAGGATGTGGATGTCGTTGCGCTGCCCATAGATGAAGGGCGCCATTTTCGGGTTCCAGCGCTGCTGGCGGTGGCCGAAATGAGCGCCGGACTCAAGCAGCTGGCGCATGGAAAATTCTGGCAAAGCCATTGTTCAGTCTCCTTTACCGGTTGGCCAGACACGCGGGTTATCTCCCCTGGGGGAGACACCGGACGGCGACAGCGGAATACCCGCCGAAAGCCACCCGCGTGTGCGAGATGGCGGGGCTTATACGGGGCTATCCCTTAGCCGACAAGGGGTTTTGGGCCGGCTTTTCGCGGAAAAGCACCCAAATCAGGCCCAAAAGCACCAAGGGCGTGACCAAACCTGCGGGCATCACCCGGGGCGGGTTGTAGAGCGGGGCGGTCCAGGCCGCCAAAGGCAGGATCAGGGCCAGCGGGCGGGAGCTTTCCGGCATCGCCCGCACCAGCAAAAGCGCGGCGATGGCCGGCAGGATCAGGTCGTAATTGGAGACATGGGGGCTGGGCGGCAGAACCGCGCAAAGCAGGATGGCCAGCCGCTGGGGGTGCCTGTCACGAAAAGCCCGCCAGGAGACCCAGAGTGCGGCGAGCCCCGCCAGGATCTGCACCGCCAGCGCCAGTCCCTGCGGCGCGCCCAGCAGGCTCATGCAGGTGGAGACGCTGTCATCCCAGCGATGGCCCCATTCGGTGGCGTTCACCCCGGCCAGGGACTGGGGATGGAGATAGACATTGATCCAGTCCAGCCACAGCGTGGATCCCAACACCGCCGCGCTGAGAAGGGTGAAGATCACGGCGCAGGCGATCATGCCGGCCAGCGCCCTCGTCTGTCGCGCCGCGATCAGCACGAAAGGCAAGAGCACAAAGAATTGCGGCTTGAAGACCACCATGCCCAGCAGCGCGCCGGCCAGGGGCGGCCGGGTTTCCAGCAACGTGACACCGCTCACGATCAGCGCCGCCACCAGCACGGAATTGGAGCCCGCCAGCACATTGTTGGAGGCCGCGGGCGCAAGCAGCGCACCCAGCAGGAGAAAGAGATACGGTCCGTCCAGCTTGCGCAGCGCCCAGGCAAGGGCTGTGAACTGCAGCAGCTGGCTGAGGAGCAGCGACCAGCCCACCGGCAACTGGGCGAAAGGCAGCACCAGCAGAAGAAAGACCGGCGGATAGGGAAACAGCGGAAACGGCAAGGGCGCGGACAGCCAGTGGCTGAACTGGCTGTTGGTCGCGGTGGTGATCCAGGCCTGGTTGTAGATATGCGAGAGATCGCCGGTGAAAGTGGCGCGCGCCGCCGCCAGGAAAATCACCCAGTCCGCACCCAGGGCATTGAAGCGGGGGCCGATCGCTCCGTCATGGCCGCTGCCCGTGGCGGCCACCAGCGCCCAGCCGTAGAGACCGAACAGCACTGCGGCGGCTGCAAGGGGCCAATGCCGTTTGACGACTGGCGGAAGCGAATCCATGGCCCATTATGCGCCGGTAAATGTTTCGGTGATATTGACCGCCCATGACCCGCAAAGACCTTATCCGCCAGGATCCTATTCGTCAGACCATTCGCGACTTGCGGCCTTCCGGTATCACCCAGGTGACGGCGCTGGGGCTCGGACATCCCGATGTGCTGCCGCTGTGGTTCGGGGAGACCGATCTGGTGACGCCGCCCTTCATCCGCCAGGCGGCGGTGAACGCGCTGGAGGACGGCAAGACCTTCTACACCAATGCGCGCGGCATGCTGCCCCTGCGCGAGGCGATCCGCGACTTCCACAGGCGCACCGCAGGCGTCGACATCGGCGTCGAGCGCATCACCGTACCGGGCGCCGCGATGCTGGCGGTGGTGAGCGCGCTGCAGATGGTGTGCGAGACGGGCGACAATGTCGTGATCGTCTCACCCATCTGGCCCAACATCTTCCAGGCGACCAAGGTGGTTGGGGCCGAACCGCGTCTGGTGCGGCTGGACGAAGACTGGAGCACAGGACACTGGCATCTGGATCTCGACAAGCTGTTCGACGCCTGCGACGGACGCACAAAGGCGATGTTTCTCGCCTCGCCCGGCAATCCCACCGGCTGGATGCTGACAGCAGACGAACAGAAGACCATTCTGGAGTTCTGCCGCCGGCGCGGCATCGCCATCTTGGCGGATGAGGTTTACGGCACCCTGATCTATGACGGCGCGGCCCATGCGCCGTCGTTTCTTACCATCGCCGATGACGAAGACGCGGTCTTCGCCATCAACAGCTTCTCCAAGCCCTGGGCGATGACCGGCTGGCGCATCGGCTGGCTGGTGCATCCCAGGAGCGTGGAGCCGGCCGCCGCCGCCATGGCCCAGTGCAACAACACCGGCGCCACCCATTTCGCCCAGTATGGCGCGCTGGCGGCGCTGTCGCCGGAAGGCGACGCCTTCCGCGGGCAATTGCTGGATTACTGCCGCAAGGGCCGTGATGTGGTGGACGTGTGGATCGGCCGCCAGAACCGGGTGCGCTGGATGCGGCCCGACGGGGCCTTTTACGGCTTCCTGCATGTCGACGGGCTGAAGGACAGTCTGGGCTTCTGCCAGAACATGGTGCGCAACGACAAAGTCGGCGTCTCGCCGGGCTGGGCTTTCAGCCTGGGGGATGCGCGCGACGATTGCTATCTGCGCATCTGTTTCGCGCAGGACAACGCCAAGCTGGCCGAAGCCCTGGGCCGGCTGGAAGGCGCGATCAGAAAACTCTAGCTCTTATGTCATGGCCGGCCTCCGAGCCGGCCATCCATTGTCTCAATTTATTGATGGATGGCCGGGTCAAGCCCGGCCATGACAAGTACGCTAAACCGCCTCCACGCTCATCACACCCGGCAACGCCGCAATGCGCGAGCGCAATGTGGCCGTCACGGCGATGCGCTTGGCCAGCGCGATCTCGACCTCTTCGCCCGCGCTGCCCGGCACCACGATGTTGACCAGCCCCTTGCCGGCCTGGTTGAACTCAGCCGCAAGCTGGCCCAGTGACGAGGCATCCGCCAGCCGCACCACCATGCCCTCGCCCGCCTGCGCTGCTGCCTGATCGAGATCAAAAATGGAGGCGGCGCGCAGCTTGAGATCATCGCCATCCCATTCCGCGCTGGCGTTGATCAGCAGCGATTTGCCCGCCTCCAGCAGCGGCCGGCTGGCCGCCAGCACTTCTGGAAACAGCATGATCTCGAACATGCCGGTGGGATCGGAGAAGGACACGAAGGCATACATCTGTTCGCTTCTGCCACGCCGTTCGCTTTTCTTGATCAGGGTACCGGCGATCTTGGCCTTGAAGCCGCCGCGGCGGCGGTCTTCCTGCAATGCCGCATAGGTCGATGCGCCCAGCCGCTTGAGCGCCGGACCATAGGCATCCAGCGGATGCCCCGACAGATAAAAGCCCATGGCGGAGAATTCCTCGCCCAGCCTTTCATGCACGGGCCAGTCCGGCATCGCCGTCAGCCGCAATTCTTCCGCAGGCGTGCCGCCGCCTCCGGCGCCGGAGGCGCCCGCATTAAAGAACAGCGACACCTGCCCGCTTTCGCGCTCCCGCTGGGCCGCCTGCGCCCCGCCCAGGATACGGTCGGAATTTTCCACGACCTGGCGGCGGTTGGGACCCAGGCTGTCGAACGCACCCGCGCGCGCCAGATTTTCGAAGGCGCGCTTGTTGACCAGACGCGGGTCCACCCGGCGGGCGAAATCCGACAGGGATTTGAACTTGCCGCCGGCTTCGCGCACCTCGACCACATGGTCCATCGCCTGGCGGCCCACGCCCTTCACCGCCGCCAGCGCATAGAACACGGTGTTCGCTTCGGCGTCGCAGGCAAACACCGCCTCGCTGCGGTTGATGTCGGGGGGCGCCACTTTCACGCCCAGCCGCTGGGCTTCCTGGCGGAAGATGTTGAGCCGGTCGGTATTGCCGATATCCAGCGTCATGGAGGCGGCGAGGAATTCAACCGGGTAATTCGCCTTGAGATAGGCGGTCTGGTAGGCGACCTGGGCGTAAGCGGCGGCATGACCCTTGTTGAAGCCATAGCCCGCGAATTTTTCCGCCTGTTCGAAGATGGTCTCCGCCACGCTCCCGGCGATGTTGCGCTCGGCGGCGCCTTTCATGAACTTCTCGCGCTGGGGGATCATCTCGGCCGGAATCTTCTTGCCCATGGCGCGGCGCAGAATGTCGGCCTCGCCCATGGTGTAGCCGGCAAGCTCGCGGGCGATGCGCATGACGTCATCCTGATACGTCATCACGCCATAGGTTTCCTTGAGGATCGGCTCCAGCACGGGATGGAGATATTCCACCTTCTCCTTGCCGTTCTTGCGCGCGATGTAGGTCGGGATGGAATCCATCGGACCCGGACGATAGAGCGCCACCAGCGCCACAAGGTCGTTGATGTGGTTGGGCTTCATCTTGCGCAGCAGGTCGCGCATGCCCGCGCCTTCCATCTGGAACACGCCCACGCTGTCGCCATGGGAGAGCATCTCGAAGGTGCCGATATCGTCGAAATCGATGGTCTGGGTGTGAAGCTGGATGCCGCGCTTCTTGAGCAGCGCCTCCGCCTTGGCGATGACGGTGAGCGTCTTCAGGCCCAGAAAGTCGAACTTCACCAGTCCGGCCTTCTCCGCATCCTCATAGTCGAACTGGGTCACCGGCATGTCGGAACGCGGATCGCGGTAAAGCGGCAGGATCTCGTCCAGCGGCCGGTCGCCGATCACCACGCCCGCGGGATGGGTCGAGGCATGGCGGTAAAGCCCTTCGATCTTCTCGGTGATCTCGAACAGCCGCTGGGCGATGGGTTCCTGCTCGGCGATCTGCTGCAGGCGCGGTTCGCTGTCCAGCGCATCCCTGAGCGAAATGCTCTTGCCGGGCGGATTGGGGATCAGCTTGGCGATGCGGTCCACCAGTCCCAGCGGCATCTGCAGCACCCGGCCGGCGTCACGCACCGCGGCGCGGGCCTGCAACGAACCCAGCGCCATGATCTGCGCCACCCGGTCATGGCCATACTTGCCCCGCACATAGCGCACCACCTCGTCGCGCCGCTCCTGGCAGAAGTCGATATCGAAGTCCGGCATCGAGAGGCGTTCCGGATTGAGGAACCGCTCGAAGAACAGGCCGAAGCGCAAGGGATCGAGGTTGGTGATGTCCAGCGCCCAGGCCACCAGCGAGGAGGCGCCGGAACCGCGCACGCCGACGGGAATGCCTTGCGCGCGCGTCCATTTCATGAAGTCCGAGACGATCAGGAAGTAGCCGGGAAAGCCCATGCGGTTGATGATGCCGAGTTCATAATCCAGCCGCTCGTCATAGACCTTGCGCTCCGCCGCCAGCGGCGCGCCCGTCAGGCGCCGGTCGAGCCCCTCCTCGGCCTGCGCCTTCAATTCCTCCTGCGCGGTCTTGCCCGTGGCCGGCACGAATACCGGCAGGATCGGCTTGCGCTTGGCCGGCTTGAAAGCGCAGCGGCGCGCGATCTCCACCGTATTCTCGATTGCTTCGGGCAGGTCGGCGAATTGGGCCTGCATCTCGGCCGCGCTCTTGAAGCGATGCTCGCGGGTCAGCCGGCGCCGGTCGTCCTGGGACACAAAGGCGCCGTCGGCGATGCACAGAAGCGCGTCATGGGCCTCATACATGTTGGCCAGGCCGAAATGCACATCATTGGTGGCAACCAGCGGCAGGCCCTTGGCATAGGCCATGTCCAGCAGCGCGTCCTCGCAGGCGCGCTCCTCCGCCAGACCATGACGCTGCAGTTCGACATACAAACGTTCGGGAAATGCCGCCGCCAGCTGGTCCAGCGCGGTCCCGGCCTGCTCGCGCTGACCGTCCAGCAGAAGCTGGTTGACCACTCCGCCCGGCCCGCCGGTCAAAAGGATCAGGCCGTCCGTGTGGGCGAACAGCTTTTCCACCTTCACATGCGGCCAGTCGCCCGGCTCCACCTCCAGATAGGCGGCGGACAGGAGCTTGGTCAGGTTCTGGTAGCCCGCCTCGTTCTGCGCCAGGAGCACCACATGCGGCGGCTTCCGGCGCGAGCCATTCTGGTGGGGCCCGCGGGGTGTGAATTCCACCGACACCAGCGCCCCCACGATGGGCTGGATGCCCGCCTTGGCCAGGGTGTCGGAGATCTCATAGACCCCGAACAGGTTGTTGCTGTCGGTGACCGCCACCGCGGGCGTCCCGGCATCGCGCGCCAGGCCGGCCAGTTCCTTGGGCCTGACCGCGCCTTCCAGAAGCGAATAGGCGCTTTTGACACGCAGATGAACGAAGGACGCCATGACCGGAGCTCTTGGGAAGATTCAACGCCACAGTATCGCGCGCCCGCCTCCGATATGCGGGCAGGCCTTGCCCCTATCCACAGGCGATCAGGCCGGAATGTGGTTCAGGATGGCGTGGGCGCCGCTGGCCAGCACAAAGGCCGACACCATGAAAAGAATGAGCCCCGCACCCGCCATCGCATCCTTGATCCACATGATCCCGATCTCCCTCTTTTGTGGATACGTTCTATCTTCGTTCCACAAGAAACACAAGAACGAAACAGGATCAAATTTTCTCGTCGGCGCCCCTTGTATTTAACTGATAGGTTATTTAACTTACTGGTTATGAGTTTGGACACCGCCTACGCCGCTCTCGCTGACCCCACCCGCCGCGCCATCCTGGCCCGGCTGGCCCTGGGCGAAGCCACGGTGGGCGAAATCGCCGAACCCTTTCCCATCTCCGGTCCCGCCATCTCGCGGCACCTGAAAGTGCTGGAGGAAGCGCGGCTGATCGCCCGCACACGGCGCGGCCAGCAATTCGTCTGCAGCCTCAACCCGCAGGGCCTGAAGACCGCGCAGGAATGGCTGGACCACTACCGCGCCTTCTGGAGCGGCGCCCTCGACCGCCTTGACGTCCACCTTAAGAAAACCCCGGAGAAAAAATGAGCACCACAACCCTCAATCCCGTACTTCAGGTCCGCCGCGTCTTCGCCGCCTCGCCCGAAGAACTGTTCGATGCCTGGTTCGAGCGCGAACAATGGCAGGCCTGGATCGGGCCGGAAGGCTGCCAGTGTGAAGTGCCGCTGCTGGAGCCCAGGGTCGGCGGCCGCTACCGCATCCAGATGCACCTGAGCGACGGGCGCGAGATTCCGGTCGAGGGCGAGTTCAAGACAGTGGACCGGCCGCGCACCCTGGTCTTCACCTGGGGCTGGGCGCTGTCTGAGGGCAGCACTCTGGTGCGCCTTGCCTTCAAGCCCGTCGAAGGCGGCACCGAACTCACCCTGATCCATGAAGGCCTGCCCACGGCGGAAGCCCGCGAAGGGCACGGCAAGGGCTGGAATTCCGCCCTCAACAAACTTTCCCGCTATGTCAAAGGAGAAACACCATGAACGCCGTCATCGAATCCCCTGTCAAACTGTCCCTCACCCGCCATATCGATGCGCCACCCGAACAGGTATTCGACGCCTGGCTCCAGAAAAGCTGGGGCGAATGGGCCGGCCCGCCGGGTGTGCGCGGCGAAGTCATTCAACTGGAGCCCAGGGTGGGTGGCAGCTACCGCATTGTCATGCATTCCCCCGACCGCCCGGATCTGACGGTGAGCGGTATCTATCGCGAGATCGTGCGGCCCTCGAAGCTGGTGATGACCTGGAAGTGGGCGCATGAAGAGCAGGACACGCTGATCACCCTTTCCTTCAAGCCCAGCGGCAAGGGCACCGAGATCACGCTGCTGCATGAGAATTTCGCCACCTCCGAACGCCGCGACAGCCATCAGAACGGCTGGATCGGCACCTTCGACCGCCTGGCGCGTTACGTCGCCTGAAATCGGAACGCATCGCTCGAGCCGCGCCGTTCAGGTGCGGCTCGCTTGCGTGCCTTCGATCAGCCGACCTTGATGCTTAAACAAATGTGTCGCGCTAACGAGGCAACTGTGTGCCTTCGATAAGTTTGCCTTGGTGTAAGAGCAACGCCCTATCCATCCGCGACGCCAGCTCGAAATTGTGGGTGGCGATCAGTGCCGCCAGGCCTTCCGACCGCGTCACCGCGATCAGGGCGTCGAACACTCCGCCGGCCGTGCGCGGGTCGAGATTGCCGGTGGGCTCGTCGGCCAACAGGATGCGCGGGCGGTTGGCCAGCGCACGCGCGATGGCGACGCGCTGCTGCTCGCCGCCCGATAATTGCGACGGCCGGTGCGTCAGCCGCTGCCCCAGCCCCATCAGCTCCAGCAGGCGTGTGGCTTCCTTGGCAGCATCGGCGCGGGTCCGCCCCGCGATCATCTGCGGCAGCACAATATTCTCCAGCGCATCGAATTCGGGCAGCAGGTGATGGGCCTGATAGACAAAGCCGATGGTGCCCCGGCGGATGCGGGTGCGTTCGGTATCGGACAGGGTGGAGGTCACCCTGCCCTCCACGAAAATCTCCCCGCTGGTGGGCGCTTCCAGCAGACCCGCGATATGCAGCAGCGACGACTTGCCCGCGCCGCTCTGCCCCACCAGGGCGACGATCTCGCCCGGGCTGAGCGACAGAGTGAGGCCGTTGAATACCTCCAGCTGTCCCTCGCCCTCGCGATAGCGGCGGGTGATGTTCTCAAGCCTGAGCACTTCACTCATAGCGCAGCGCCTCGACCGGATCGAGCCGCGCCGCCCGCCATGAGGGATAAAGCGTCGCCAGGAAGGTCAGCACCAGCGCCATCACCAACACCGCCACGACCTGGCCCGGATCCATCTGGGCGGGCATGCGCGACAGGAAATAGACGGTGGGGTCGAACAGCGTCTTGCCGGTAAGCCTGTTGAGGAACTGATGGATATTCTCGATATAGGCGCAGAACAGCACGCCGACGGCGAAGCCGATCAGCGTGCCCACCACACCGATCGAGGCGCCGGCGATGAAGAAAATGCGCATCACCGCGCCTTGCGTCGCCCCCATGGTGCGCAGGATGGCGATGTCGGCCGACTTGTCCTTCACCAGCATGATCAGGCCGGAGATGATGTTGAGCGCCGCCACCAGGATGATCAGCGACAGGATCAGGAACATCACATTGCTCTCGACCTGGATCGCCTCGAAGAAGGCGCTGTTGATGTCCTGCCACGGCACCGCATGGGAAAGCGGCCCGGCCGCCTTCATCAGAGCGGGCAGAAGCTTCATGTCGGATTCCGGGTCGGTCAGCATCACTTCGATGCCGCTCACCGTGTCGCCCATGTTGAAAAAGGCCTGCGCCTCGGGGAGCGGCATGAAGATGTAATAGCTGTCGTAGAGCGTGTTGCCGACATGGAAGAAGCTGATGATATGGTAGGTCTTGATCCTGGGCGTGGTGCCGAACGGGGTGACATCGCCTTTGGGCGCGACCAGGGTGATCTCGCCGCCGACATGCAGGCCCAGCTTGGCGGCCAGGCCAGATCCCACGATCACCGCATCGTCGCCCTGGAAGTTTTGTACCGCCCCGTCACGCAGCTTGCCGTCCAGTTCGCTGATCCTGGCCAGATCCTCGCGGCGGATGCCCTGCACGGCCGCGCCCTCATTGGCGCCGTTCTGGCTGGCCATCAGCTTGCCGTCGACGATGGGGGTGGCGCGCACCACGCCCGGCACCTTCAGGATGCGGCTGGTGACCGCATCGTAATGGGAGAGGTTGCCCATCTCCGACTGGATGGTGACATGGCCCGACAGGCCCAGGATGCTTTTCAGCAATTCCACCCGGAAACCGTTCATCACGCTCATCACGATGATCAGGGTGGCGACGCCCAGCGCGATGCCGATCAGGGAGAACAGCGAGATCACCGAAATGAAGCTTTCCTGGCGCTTGGCGCGCAGGTAGCGGGCGGCGATCATCCACTCAAAGGGCGCGAAAATGCCCGTGTTTTTGGGGGGTGATTCTGGCATGCGGCCAAGTTAAGGGGGCCGCGCGAATCCGTCCATCACTAAGCCTTGCGCCGAGGAACAAGCGGCCCCATACCCCTGTCATGACCCCCTCCCCCAGCGATTCCTTCACCCGTGCGCAACGGATCGAATTGATCGTCCTGTTCGGGGTACTCACCGTCTTCACCCCCATCGGCATTGACCTCTATCTGCCGGCGCTGCCCACCATCGCCGCCGATTTCCACAGCCCCATCTCCGTTATCGAACAGTCGCTGGCGACCTTCTTTCTGGGCTTGTGCCTGGGCCAGGCGATGGTCGGTCCGGTTTCGGACCGGTTCGGGCGGCGCTGGCCCATCCTGATCGGGCTGTTGCTCTACATCGCGGGCGCCACGGCCTGCGCCTTGTCGCAAGGTCCGATCACCCTGAATCTCGCTCGCTTTGTCGAAGCCGTTGGCGGCTGCGCCGGCACGGTGCTGGCGCGCGCCTGCGTGCGCGACCTGTTTCCGCCGCACGAGGCCGCACGCATCTTCGCCCAGATGCTGATGATCCTGTCGGTGTCGCCTTTGTTCGCACCCTTTGTCGGCGGCTGGCTGCTGCCGCTCACCGGCTGGCGCAGCCTGTTCTGGCTGCAGGGCGCGGCGGCGGCGCTGACCTGGGGCGTGGTGTGGAAGATGCTGCCGGAAAGCCATCCCGGTTCCGACCGCAGGCTTCATCCCCTGCATGTGATGGCGGACTATTGGGCCATTGCGCGCGACCGCCGCTTCTTCCGCTTCGCCATCCCCGCAACACTTACCGGCGGCGGCCTTTACGCTTTCCTCACCGGCTGGCCGCATGTGGTGGAGGACATCTACCGCGTGCGCCCGGAATATTTCGGCTTCACCTTTGTGCTGAATGGCATCGGGCTGGTGGGTTTCAGCCAGGGCGCGGCGCGCTGGCTCAAGAACCATCCCGGCGAGCCGCTGTTCTTTGCCTGTCTGGCGACCAACGCCGCCGCCGGCGTGCTGGCGATAGCCTTCGGCTGGCTGGGCTGGGGCGGGCTATTGGGTCTTCTGCCCTGGACCTTCGTCTATTGCTCCATGATCGGCTCGATCAACGCCACCGGCTCCGGCGTTGCCATGCTCAATTTCGGCCATGCCGCCGGCATGGCCTCGGCCCTGATCGGCATCCTTCTCTATGGCGGCGGCACGCTGGCGTCAGCACTGATGGGAGCATTTCCCACCCCCGCCACGGCGCTGCCGCTGACCGGACTGATGGCGGCATGCGGCGTCCTGGGCGTGGCCACTTACCTCCTGTTCAGGCCCCGCGCCCCGGGCTAAGAACGAGCAAATTTTCCGGAGCTTTTCCATGCAGCGCGCCCTCGACATCAACCGCAGCCGGTTCGCCGACTGGTACCAGGCGGTGGTGCGGGACGCCGACATGGCCGAGACCTCGCCGGTGCGCGGCGCCATGGTGATCAAGCCCTGGGGCTATGGCGTATGGGAGCAGATCCAGCAGGAACTCGACCGCCGCATCAAGGCGACGGGACATGAGAATTGTTATTTTCCCATGTTCATTCCCCTCTCCTTCATCGCCAAGGAGGCCGAGCATGTCGAAGGCTTCGCCAAGGAGATGGCGGTGGTCACCCACCATCGCCTCAAGAATATCGACGGCAAGCTCGTGCCCGATCCGGAAGCCAAACTGGAAGAGCCGCTGGTGGTGCGGCCGACCTCCGAGACCATCATCGGCGACGCCTTCGCCCGCTGGGTGCGCTCGCACCGCGACCTGCCGCTTTTGATCAACCAGTGGGCCAATGTGGTGCGCTGGGAGATGCGGCCGCGCCTGTTCCTGCGCACCACCGAATTCCTCTGGCAGGAAGGCCATACCGCCCATGCCTCCGAGACCGAGGCGGTCGAGGAAACCCGCAAGATGCTGGAAGTCTATCGCGCCTTTGCCGAAGACACGCTCGCCATGCCGGTGATCGCGGGCGAGAAGCCGGAGAATGAACGCTTCCCCGGCGCGGTGAACACCTATTCCATCGAAGCCATGATGCAGGACGGCAAGGCGCTGCAGGCCGGCACCTCACATTTCCTGGGGACCCATTTCGCTGAAGCCCAGAACATCAAGTTCCAGAACGATGCCGGCGCGCTCACCTTCTGCAACACCACCAGTTGGGGCGTCTCGACCCGCCTGATCGGCGGGGTGATCATGACCCATGGCGATGACGACGGGTTGCGGCTGCCGCCCGCCATCGCGCCCCGCCAGATCGTGGTGGTGCCGATGCTGCGCGACAAGCCGGAAGACGCCGAGGTGCTGAGATATTGCGAGGACCTGGTGGCGATGCTGTCGCGCGAACGGGTGTTCGGCCAACCCTTGCGCGCCTTCCTCGACACCAAGAAGATCAAGTCCGCCGAAAAGCGCTGGAACTGGGTGCGCCGCGGTGCCCCCATCATCATCGAGATCGGGCCGCGCGACGCGGCCTCGAGCCAGATCACTTATATGCGGCGCGATGCCTTGCGCGACGGCGACAAGGTCAAGTCCATCGCCAAGCCGCGCCAGGATTTCCTGGAAGGCGCGGTGCAGCTGCTGGCCGAAATCCAGGCCGGGCTTTATGCCGAAGCCAAGGCGCGGCTGGACGGCAATATCAAGAGCGGCGTCACCGCGTGGGCGGGCGTGGAAGAGTATTACGCCGGCAGCGAGGATGAGTTCAAAGGCTGGCTGCGCGTGTCCTGGTCAAAACCGACGGGTGCGGAACTGGAAAAGGTGGACCAGAAGCTCAAGGACCTGAAGCTGACCATCCGCAATGCGCCGCTTGATCAGCCCGACAGTTTCGCGCCCTGCCTGTTCACGGGCGCCGCCGGGGTGGAAGAGATTCTCATCGGCAGGGCTTATTGACCGCGCTCTCCCGGATGGCCCGTCCGTACGCCGTCGCTACGGACTTGCGGGCCATGACGATAAAGGCCGCGCCTATTAAAGGTGCGTGATAGCGACGATGATCACCGTCAACGCGGCGGCGATGGTAAGGAAGGAGCCCGCAAAGGAGCGCTTGCGCGGGTGGAAGATGCGCTTCTTGGGAAGTCGCTCCTCGTAAAAGCACCAGCTGTCCTGCAGCATTTCCGGCCCCTTCGTCCTCTTTGGCACCATACTAGGCTTCCGGTTGTTACTGGCCCATTAAGGATGCCGCTAAATCTCTAGATGTCATGGCCGGCTCGGAGGCCGGCCATGACAGAGCGGTTTACTGAAGCACTGAAGGCCGGCCGGGCATGGGCTGAACGAAAGGCGTGCGGGGCGGCATGGATGCAATCAGGCCGCGAATATCGGTGTCAGCCGGACCCGCCATGGTGCCCCGGTCGGGGTCGGTCACATGCCGGGCCTGTTCCTCGACGGCATACCAGCGGCGCTTGCCCACCTGGTCCGGGCAGCCGCTTCCCGTGCTTATGTCACGGCCCCAGCGCAATTCGACGCAGTTATAAGGGTCGAAGCTCATGGCGAAGAGGCTGTTGGAAATGTCGTCAAAGGTCATCGGCACAGGGTGCTTGTCGCTGGAAAGCCAGGTGACGGTGCAGGTCCGGCTTTCGCGGTCATAGGCCGCCAGCAGGTCGCGCTTCAGGTCCAGCCCGTCATAGACCACACGCGGGTCGCGGTCGAGCCACAGCCCGATCATCCGCCCCAGCTCCAGGCGGAAGGCGGCGAAAGCGGCGCGCAGCCGCGCGTCGCGCGCCGGCGTCGCATAGCTTTCCCATTCGGTGTCGTCGCTGTTGTAGATGTTGGCGGGGATCTGTGACGGATGGAGCTTGGCGGCGACGCCATTGGCCACCGCCTGGTTCACCGCCTCGGCCCGGTCGTTCAGGTCGTTGCACAGGGTGCCCATGGTGGCCTCAAGCTCATAGACCGGATTGAAATCGCTCCGCCCGCCGGAAATGGCGACGCGGGCATATTCGTAATAGCCAAGCGGCGCGCCGTTATAGGACCAACGCGGGCCGCCACCGGGCTCGGTGCCCAGATACTGGACCAGCGAGAAATCGCTGATCTGGCTGTTGCGCGCCAGCGCATAATGGCCGCCCACCAGCGCACCATTTTCCCAATGCGCGCCCTGCAATTGCAGCGGCCGCCAGTTCTTCAACCCGCCGCCAAGCGCCGCCGGGCTCTGGCCGAATTGCGGGCCATAAACGCTGCGCGAAATGGTGAAGTCGGGATGGGCGTCCATGTAATAGACCCGGCCTTGCGGATCGACGCGATAGACGATGCCGACATGGGCATTGGTGTCATAGATCACCGTGCCCGGCCGGATGCTGCCGGGCTGAAGCGCCGGCGAATAGAAATCCGCCGGGATCGTGCCATCCTGGGTGGCGTCGGTGCGGAAGGTGCCGGAATAGACATTGTCCAGCATGGTGCGGATGGCGCCCGCGCCGTCGATGCCGCCGCCATGATCGATCATGCCGGCGCGGCTGACGATGCGGTTGGAGGCATGGCCAAAGCGCGAGCCCGCCACGCCATCGACGTAGGCAAAAGGCAGCCCGTGCTTCCAGGCATAATAGGCGCGCAGCAGGTAAGGCAGCTTGGCGCAGTCCACATCGATGTCGAGGAAGCGGCGGTCGCTGCCGCGATAGGGATTGGCGGGATCGCGCAGGCAGCTTTGCGAGGAGGAACAGCCGGAATCGCCCAGCGCAGTGAGGAAGGCGCCGAAGCCGGCCTCGTCGGAGGCGTCCCAATGATCCTTGGTGATGCGCCAGGGCTGGGTGACATTCTGGGCTTGGGCCGTGGCGCAGCCAAGCATCAGGATCAGGACGGCAAAGAAAACGCGCATGCCCTGTTTTTAGCAGCAGCCGCGCCCTTAAGGGCGTGGCGGAAGGGCTGCTTGGTTAATACCAAAGCTTGATTATTTACAGGGCTTGGGATTGACCAGCGCGTCCAGCTTCTTGCCGTCCAGCGCGACATAGGCGCTGTCCCGGCCATTGCCGTTGCCTTGGGCATTGCCGGGCAGCGGAACCATCACGGTGCCGGGCACCGGCACATGCTGGGCGCCCACATCGGCCGGCACAACCGGGTTGCCGTTGACATCCGCACCCCCTGAATAGTCCACCCTGGCGGCGCAGGGTGCGGTCGGGCCAGCATCCAGAAGAGGGTCGGGCTTGGCGGCCAAGGCGGGTTGGGCCAGCGCCAGAATCGTTGTGACAACCAGGCAGTTGGTTCCACGCCACACGAAATTAAATTCCAAATGCTGCATCGCAATAAGACCAGATATTTCGTGACTTGGGTCCCGAAGCACTATATCAAACCAACCCATAAAAGAACGTGACCGCACAAGAACGGCCAAGTTCGGGGAGAAATTGAAGGGCCGGAGGCAATGCTTCCGGCCTTTTCGTTTGGGGTGATCCTCACCTAATTCACCCTGGCCGGGCTTGGTGAGTAGCGACAGCGTACGAACGCCATCCAGAGTCCTCGCGACTTTGTTTGTTGCCCTGGATGGGCGGCTCAAGGCCGCCCATGGAGAAGAGTTATTTCAACCAACGGAATCCGACGACGGCGGAAATACACTCTCTCATAACTCCAACCAGCCGAAGCTGATGGCGGCATAGAAGACAACCCACAACACCGCCGCAATCACGCTGGCGATCAGCGCCTTCTTCTTCAGCATGGGATTGAGCGGCGCGCCGGTGTCGGGATCGCGCTCCGCCCCCAGCCCCACCGGCAAGAGACAGAACAGGCAGAGAAACCACAGCACCGCATAGGCGCTGAACAGCACAACATAGTGCAGGAGCACCGTGATGTTCATAGCGCGCTTACCGTGAGGCGCGGTCCGCGAAGCGGACGAAATGGTTCAGTGAACCATTTCGAGCGGCGAACGCCCGAAGCGCAAGCGAAGGGCGGCGGGACATGGAATTTCATAGCTCCGTCAACAGAACCCGCGTTATGGGTTTCTTGCCCCAGGCGTCATGGGCGGCGCGGCGCGCGGCGCGGCGCACATTCTCGGCCAGGTCGTCGGGGTCGCTGCGCCCCTTTCCACTAGAAAAGTTCTTGTCCAGCGTCTCTTCCACCGCCTTCAGCACGGCCTCTTCGACGGGCTCGGGCATGCCTTCGCCCAGCACTGTCGGCGGCGCGGCGATGCGGCCCTTGTGATCCACCACCAGCGCGACCACCAGCAGGCCGGCAAAGGCCATGGCGCGGCGGTCCTTGGCCAGCCCCTCGCCTTCCGCCACCAGCACCCGGCCATCCATGAAGATGCGTCCCGACGGCACCTCGTCGATCAGTTCAGGCCGGCCCGGCGCCAGGCGGAACATCTGGCCGTTCTCGGGCACAAAGGCCTGCGGCACCTGCAGCTCCTTCGCCAGCTTGGCGTGCGACACCTGATGGCGGATCTCGCCATGCACCGGCAGCGCCAGTTTCGGCCTGATCCAGCGATACATCTGGGCCAGCTCGTCGCGGCAGGGATGGCCTGAGACATGGACATGATGGTCTTCCACCGTCAGCAGCGCCACGCCCCGCGCCGCCAGCTTGTTCTGCATCTCGAAGATGGCGAGCTCGTTGCCGGGGATGACGCGGCTGGAGAAGATCACCGTGTCGCCTTCGCCCAGCTGCACATGGGGGTGGCTGTCGTCGGCGATGCGGGCTAGCGCCGCGCGCGGCTCGCCTTGGCTGCCGGTACACATATAGAGCACCTTGTGACTTGGCAGGTCGGCGGCCTCGGTCTCGTCCAGCACCGGCGGGAAGTCTTTCAGATAGCCGGTCTCGCGCGCCGCCTGCACCATCTTCTGCATTGAGCGGCCCACCAGGGCGATCTTGCGGCCATGGGCCTTGGCGGCGCGCGCCACCGTGTCCAGCCGCGCCACATTGGAGGCAAAGCCGGTCACCGCCACCCGGCCCTTCAGGGTGCCGACCAGTTCGATCAAGGTGTCGCGCACGCTGGCTTCCGAGCCGGAGGTGCCGGGCACCAGCGCATTGGTGGAATCACAGACCAGCGCCAACACGCCTTCATCGCCCAGCTTTTGCAGCGCCGCGGTATCAGTCTCTTCGCCCAGCAGGGGATCAGGATCGATCTTCCAGTCGCCGGTATGGGCCACCACACCCAGGGGCGTGCGGATGGCGAGCAGGTTGGGTTCCAGGATGGAATGGGTGATGGAGATGAAATCCAGGGTGAAGGGCCCCAAGGTCAGGCTGCCGCCCACCGGCACTTCCTTGACCTTCACTTTCGACGCAAGCCCCGCCTCGTCCAGCTTGCCGGTGATCAGCCGCGCCGTGAACGGCGTGGCATAGATGGGACAGCGCAGGCTCGGCCACAGCGGCGCGATGGCGCCGATATGGTCCTCATGGGCGTGGGTGGCGACGATGCCCAGCACATTCTCGCGTTGTTCCGCCAGATAGCGGATGTCGGGCATGATCAGGTCAACGCCGGGGGTGTGGCCCTCGCGCCCGAACAGAACGCCGCAGTCCACGATGATCCACTGCCGGTCGTCGGCCGGACCAAAGCCATAGGCGTTGAAATTCATCCCGATCTCGCCCGAACCGCCAAGCGGCAGGAAGACCAGCTCGTCGCCTTTGGGAGCACGCGCCATCAGGACTTGCGGTTCTGGGCGTGGATCAGCATCAGCCCCCGCATGGTGAGATCCGGATCGACATGGTCGATCGCCGGAAGATCGGGGCGGAAGAGATGCGCCAGCCCGCCGGTCGCCACCACGGTCATGGGCTTGCCATACTCCTTCTTGATGCCGGCGATCAGTCCGCCGATCAGCCCGACATAGCCCCAATAGACGCCCGACTGCATGCTGGAGATGGTGTCGCGGCCGATCACCTTCTGGGCGCGGTGGAT
>DATAWO010000018.1:0-18324 GCA_036267165.1 Rhizomicrobium sp.
GTCATTGCCGCCATGGCCCAGGCTGTAGGCGCTGGCGGAGATGAACTGCAGATGGCGGAAGACCTTGTCGACCCACAAGGGCGTCGCCTTCAGGAAGGTCCAGGCGACCATCAGGATCAGCAGCATCGCCAGAATCAACCCGGTCATCGGCGACAGAAGGATGGCCGCTACGGTCTTGCCCAGGCCTGACCAGACAATCGCCTTGAACCCGCCTTTGCAGATGCCGGCGCCGACCAGGCCGCCGATCAGGGCGTGCGATGAAGACGACGGAATTCCCGCCAGCCAGGTCACCACATTCCAGGCGATGGCGCCCATCAGCGCGCCAAAGATCACCTGATCGTCGATCACCGATGGCGCGACAATGCCGGTGCCGATGGTGGCGGCGACATGCATGCCGAACACCAGGAAGGCGACGAAATTGAAGAAGGCCGCCCAGCCCACGGCATGGAGCGGCGACAGGACACGGGTGGAGACGATGGTGGCCACCGAATTGGCGGCGTCGTGCAGCCCGTTGAGAAAATCGAATATCAGGGCCACGCCGATCAGGATGGCGATGAGGAACATTGGCCCTATACCTGCTCGATGACGATGCCGCTGATGCGGTTGGCGACATCCTCGAAGCGGTCCACCACCTTCTCCAGATGGTCATAAATCTCCGCGCCCACGATGAAGGCCATGGCGTTGCTGTCCTTGTGGCGCTGATAGAGCGCCTTGATGCCGGCGTCGTTTAGCTCGTCGGCCTGCTCTTCCAGCCGGGTGATCTCTTCGGCGATGGCGTTGATGCGGCTGACATTGTTGCGCAAGGCGCTCAGCAGGCTCACCGCCTCGACCGTCAGTTCCGCACAGCGCAGGATGATGTCCGCCATCTGGCGCATCTGCAGTTCGAAGCTTTCAACCTCGAACAGGGTGATGGCCTTGGCGGTCTTCTTCATCTGGTCGATGGAATCATCGAGCTGGTTGATCAGCTCCTTCATGTCGCCGCGATCGAAGGGGGTGATGAAGGTGCGCCTCAGGCCCACCAGCACGGCGCGGGTGATGGCATCGGCCCGGTCCTCATGCTGGGCGATGCGGCGGCAGGCTTCCGCTACGCTGGGTCCGCCTTCCAGAAGGTCGCGCAGGGCGACCGCGCCTTCCACCAGGGTGCGGGCGTGGTCATTGAATTGCGCGAAGAACTTCTCTTCGCGCGGCATCAATGCCTGGAAAAAGCGCAGCACGGGCAACCCCTGATTTTGGCCCCTGCTTGTAATGGCGGGATGAAGGGCGTCAAGCCGGGGGCGGCCGAGGATTATTTCCCAGCCGTTTCAAAAAGTTAGTGGCGCCGCTGGCACGGCGCCCCGTCGCAAAGGCCGGTCTTTATGGTTACTTGTCGTCCGGCAGGCCGAACACGAACAGGGCATAACCGTTGGGCGGGCGGTGGACTTCGCTCAGCATGGTGCCGGGCTTCAGTTCCGGGCTGCCACCGCCCAAGCCGGTGGTGACGGCGACATACTGCTTGCCGTCCACGCTGAAGCTGACCGGAAAGCCCTGTACCGTGGTGCCCAGCCTGGTCTTCCACAGGGTCTGGCCGTTGCGCACATCCACCGCGCGGAAGACGCGATCGAAGTCGCCCACAAAGGCCACATTGCCCGCGGTCGAGATCACGCCGGTCAGGAAGGGCGCCCGCTGCTGGAACGACCAGAGCGGCTTCATGTCGGAGGTGCGATAGGCCGACAGCCGCCCCATATTGCCGTCGCTGCCCGGCATCTCGAAATAGGTCTGCGCGCCGTTGCCCAGCATGAAGACGCAGGATTGCGAGAGCGGGATGATCAGCGTGTCGCTGGGCTGGTGGTAGCTGGTCGCCTGCCAGTCATGGCCGCCTTCGGGGCCGGGGCAGGAGGACAGCCACTGGTCCACCTTCTGGTCGACGATGTCCTTGCGGTATTCGGGTCGGCCCGTCTTGGGGTCGATGGACTTCCAGATGTTCTGGAACACGGTTTCCCTGGCGGCGATGAACTTGCCGGTGACGCGGTCCAGCTTCCACAGGATGCCGGCCTTGCCGATGGTCATCAGCGTCTTCTGGTCGCCGTGATCGATCAGCACCCGTTCATAGACTTCGTCCAGGTCCAGCGACTCGCCCGGCCCGTGCTGGAAGAACCACTTCATCTTGCCGGTGTCGGGATCCAGCGCCAGGGTGGAGTTGGCATAGTCGGTGTCGCCGCTGCTCGAGCCGCGCAAATCGCGCCGCCACGGCTTGGCCTGGGCCACGCCCCAATAGGTGGTGTTGAGTTCGGGATCATAGGTGCCGGCGATCCAGGTCTCCGCGCCTTTGCGCATATTGTCGGGCAGGTCGCCCCAGGTGTCGCCGCCCGGATCGCCTTTCAGCGCGACGGTGACGAACTTCCAGTCGCGCTTGCCGGTCTTGGCCTCATAGGCGCTGATATAGCAATGGTCGTCGGTCTTGGGCCGGCCGCAATTGGTCATGCCGACCAGCACCTTGCCGTTGATGACGATCACCCCGCCGGTGGACCCGCCGATGCCCGGCTTGTAGTCCACGATATTGTTCTTCCAGATCTCCTCGCCGGTACGCGCATCGAGCGCATAGAGCATGCCATAAGGCGTGTTGACGATGAGATAGTTGCCCCACAGGCCCAGCGCGCGGGTTTCTTCGGTGGACGGGCCCGGGCCGGGATTACGCGGCGCCGGACCGATGCGGTTTTCCCACAGCAGGTTGCCGGTCTTGGCGTCCAGCGCCTGGATGGTGTTGCCGGTGCCCCAGACATAGATGATGCCGTTATGCACCATGGGCGTGATCTCCAAGGTGCCGTTCTCCGGCATGGACCACATCCATTTGAGCTGAAGCTGCGATACATTCGAGGTGTTGATCTGGTTGAGCGGACTGTAGCTCCAGCCGGCATAATTGCGGCGGAACATCAGCCAATCGCCGTCCGGCGGATTGCGCAGCATCTCGTCGGTGACGGGAACGTAGTTCTGGATGTTGCCTTTGACGGTCAGGCCAAACTTGCCGGGCAGCGTGAAGCGACCGGAATCGACGCGCCGGCCCGTCGCGACCTGGCTGCTGCCCGGACGCGCAGCGCTGGCGCCGGCCGGCGGGGCCAGGCTGAAGCCGGACGGCGTCTTGCCGTCGGCGAGGGAGCCGATATTGACCGACGCGGTGGGCGTGAAGGCCGTGCTGCCGGGCACAGCGCCATTGGCGCGCAGGATGAAGGCCGTGATGCCGGTATAGGTCGCTTCATCCAGGCTGCCGGGCGCGCCCGCCGGCATGGTCTTGCTGATCTTGTTGTAGAGCGCTTGCGTCGTGCGGCCTTTCCAGGCGCCGATAAAGGCGGAGCCGGCCAGCTGCGGCGCGTCATTGGTGCCTGACAGGTCGGCCTCGTGGCAGGCTGCGCAATTGGTGGCGAAAGCCTGGCGGCCGGCGTCAACCTGCGCCGCGGTGAACGGACCCGGGGTCTGGCCCAGGGCGGCGGGGCCGAACGCCACAAGGCCCAGCGCGGCGCAAACGCCGGCGCCGCTCAATAGCAGGAGGTTCTTGTTACGCATCGTTACGTCCTTCAAAACTTGGCTCAGCGCGACGGCGTGTCGAGCTGGGGGATGAACCAGTGGCCTTCCTGCGGCACGTCCTGACCCACGGTCTCATGCGCGGGGAAAATCCAGCCCCACAGCGTGCCCTTGGCGCCCCACGGCACATCTTCGGGCGCCTTCTCGCTGTCGATCTGGATATAGAGCCGGCCGGTGCGCAGCGCAGTCGCCTGCGCGCCGTTCAGTTTGACATTGCCGGAGACCGTGCCGCTGGTGGATTTGGTGACATCCAGATCGGCGACCTGCTTGCCCGGCACGCCTGTGACCGGGCTCAGCAGAACATGCGCCGCGATGGCATTGGATGGCAGGCCGTGGAAGTCGCCCGTCACCGTCAGCGTTCTGCCGTCGGATGTCGCTGTGGCGGCGCCCCGGCCGGCGATGACCTGCTTGGTTTCATCATCCAGCGGCATGGGACCGAGACTGGCTTGATAATCGGCCGCGAAAGCCGGCGCAGCCATCAAGGCAAGCGCCAGCGTCAGACAAAGTTTACGCACTTTCGAACTCCTTGCGGTGATCAGTTGCCGCCGCCGGCTGCGTTCGGCTGGAACCAGTGCAGATTGTCGGGGCGGGGAATATAGGCAAGCCGCGTCGACGGGCCGTCGCCATAGGGCATGGCGCGGTGATAGCGGCCGGTGGGTGCGGAGACCAAATCGCCATCAGTGACGGTGACCAGTTTCTCGCCCTCCACCAGGAATTGCTGGGTGCCTTCGATGATCAGCCAGATTTCCGGGAAGTTGGCGTGGAAGTGACCCCATTCGGTGTCCGGCGGGGTGGGCACGCCATGGGGCGAGCGCAGGATGGTGACATAGGTGTGGTCGTCGCGGATCCACACCCCGGTCTTTTCGCCGTCCTGAACGATCTGCTTTTCGAAATCGATATAGGGATGATTGATCTTGTCGTAGTCGCCATGGCCGGTATAGGTGGCCTGGACATATTTGACGCCTTTGACCGGCGTTGGCGTCTCGGTGATCGGATAATCCGGCGCCTCGCCCGCGGGCCGCATCTGGAAGCGCAAGCTGGGCTCATCGCCCACCGTCTCGATGCTGTATTGCAGGCGCTTGGGCACCTGCACCAGGAAGTGCTTGGTGGCGATGAACGGCTCCTGGCCTTCGATGGTCACTTTCATCGAGCCCGATTCCACCACCCAGAACACGCGGTCATCGGCATAGAACTGGGTCTTGGTCTTTTCGCCCGGCGCCATCGAGATCCATTCGCCGATGAAATCGCGGCTGGAAAAGACTTCCTGGCTCCAGTTGGCCTTGCCTTTGTGTTTGGCCAGCACATCGGCCAGGCGATAGACCAACCGGTTCGGCGCGACATAGGGCGGCAGCTTCGCCGGCTTGGCGGCCCAGGCCAGGATCGGCTTGGCCGGCGGTCTGGCGGCGCGCACAAGGGTGGCCTGGTCGGTGGCGGGCGCGGCGTCCTGCGCCAGGGCTTGTTCGCCCCAAACCAGGGCCACGCCGGACAAAGCAAGGGCTGCGGCCGCCATGGGCCATGTGTTGAATTTCATCTGATCCTCCCGGGCGCCCTTCTTTTGGAAGGCGTTATTTTTAAGCGTTATTCTGGGGGCAACACTAGCAGCGGGACGGGATTCGGGCCAGCGGCGCAAGGACGCGTCAACCGCCAGCGGGCGGGTGGATTTCGCTCAAAATGTCGTAGGATTTGCGCCGCGCCGCGGGATCGAAAATCTGGGCGGTGACCATGATTTCATCGGGCCGGTGAAGGGCGATGAAATTGCCCAAGCCTTCGGCAATTTTGGCCGGGTCGCCCATAATGGCGCAGCGCAACACCCGCTCCAGCATGTCGGCGATGCGCGGCTCCAGGGTTTGTTCATAGCCGGCCATGGGCGGCGGCAACTGGCCGGGCCTGCCGGTGCGCAAGTTGACGAAGGCCTGCTGCAGCGAGGTGAACAGCAGCTCCGCTTCCGCATTCGTATCGGCGGCGAAGACATTCAGGCCCAGCATCACATAGGGCTTGTCGAGGTAAGGCGAAGGTTTGAAGTCGCGGCGATAAAGCTGGACCGCCAAATCCAGATCGTCGGGCGCGAAGTGCGAGGCAAAGGCGTAAGGCAGGCCCAGCGCCGCCGCCAGTTGGGCGCCATAATGGCTGGAGCCCAGGATCCATACCGGCACATTGCTGCCTTCGCCGGGAATGGCGCGCACCGCCTGTCCGGGAATGCCAGGACGCAAATAAGCCAGCAGCTCCTGCACATCCTGGGGGAAATTGTCGAGATTGCCTTCCAGTGTCCGGCGCAGCGCCAAGGCGGTGCGCGGATCGGTGCCGGGCGCGCGCCCGATGCCGAGATCGATGCGGCCGGGAAACAGCGCGGCCAAGGTGCCGAACTGTTCGGCGATCACCAGCGGCGCATGGTTGGGCAGCATGATGCCGCCGGCGCCGACGCGGATGGTGCTGGTGGCGGCCGCGACATGGCCGATTGCCACCGCGGTGGCGGCGCTGGCGATGCCGGGCATGTTGTGATGCTCCGCCAGCCAATAGCGGCGATAACCCAGCGCCTCGCAATGCCGCGCCAGGCCTGCGCTTTCGCGCAGTGCATCGCTTGCGTCGCTGCCCTGCTTGATGGGCGAAAGATCCAGGACGGAAAGTGGGACCATGGATCAAACATGACCTTTTGTGTAATGCTTTCAAGGGGTGCCCCGCCTTATTTCCGGCGCGATTGATTGCGACAAGCCTGCACAGGGGCGACACGAACCGCGCTTTACGGCGCGCGGTGTTGGCGAAGGATCACACAATGCATCGCAGGCATCTGTTGCTGGGCGCTGGCGCGCTGGCGCTTCCGTTTGCGCTTGGCGCCCAAAAGGCGAAGGCGGCGGCCAATCCGGCCGAGGATTTCATCAGCGGCAATATCCAGACCGGCTTCGACATCCTGAATGATCACAGCCTCGACGCGGCGGAGCGCGGCCGGCGTTTCGCCTCTTTCCTTCTGGGGCTGACCGACATGAGGCGCGTGGCGGTCTTCCTCCTCGGCCAATATGCGCCATCCGCTTCGCCCGCCGATCTCGACGCCTATGTCGCCGCCTATCAGGATTATGTTCTATCCGTGTACCAATCATATTTCGCGCGCTATGCCGGACAGAGCTTGCACGTGCGCGCCTCGCATGAGCGCGCGCCGGGCGACTTTATCGTCAACACCGACATGACGGGCGGCAGCCAGCCGATGCAGATCGATTTCCGTGTGCGCACCGACGGCGCAAAGCCCGTGCTGGTGGATTTCGCGGTCGAAGGCGTATGGCTGGCGCTGGCGGAACGCGATCAGTTCGTCTCGGTGCTCGCGCAAAACAACGGCGATGTCAAAGCCTTGACCGCGCATCTGCGCGCCTTGCAGCAGCGTTGACAATAAATCGGAACTTTTGTTCCGGAAGTTGCAGCTTGAAATTTCGCGAAAGCGCGGCTATGTCCGCAGCCGCTGGGGTGCGTACGCGCGCGGAATTCCTTGGTTCCCGCGTCCAACTGAACAAGTTCTGAGCGCCCGAAACAAGTTCCGGCCTTTTTGTCCTCTGACCCCGACTGGAGCCACTGTGTCCGAACCTTTGTCCATTGCCAGGCCTTCACCCCGCGGTTTCACCCGCACCCTGATTCTCGGCAGCCTTTGCATCGCCACCGCGCTGGCGATGCACAACACCCATATTGCGGTGACGCGGCATGATGATGGCGCGGTCGTGCGCCGGCCCATCCTGGCGCAGCTGATCGATGCCTCGCAATTTCCGCAAGCGATCCAGCCATCGGCTTATGACGCAGAATCCACCATGAGCCCGGCGCAATTGCTGAACCGCTGGGACGGCCTTATCACCGAAGCATCCCAGCGCTTTCATGTGCCCAAGGCCTGGATCCGCGCGGTGATGGCCCGCGAAAGCGGCGGCCGCACCATGCTGGGCGAAGGAAAGCCGATCATCAGCCGCGCCGGCGCGGTGGGGCTGATGCAGGTCCTGCCCGACACCTATGACGAGATGGCGGTGGAGCACAGGCTGGGCGCCAATCCGTTCGACGCGCGCGACAACATCATGGCGGGCGCCGCCTATCTGCGCTGGCTGCATCAGAAATACGGCTATCCGGCGATGTTCGCGGCCTATAATGCCGGGCCGGGCAAGCTGGAAGATCATCTGGAACATGGCGTGCGGCTTCCGGCGGAAACCCGCGCCTATGTCGGTGGCATCACCAAGACGCTGCATGGGGGAAAAAGCGGGCTGGATCTGGTCAAGTTCACCCGTCCCGACGGCGTGACGGTGAAGATCGATCCCGGCCAGATAACCGCCATCCGCGCGCCCCTGCCGGGTGAATATGGCGACAGCGTCAAGTCGGTGCTGGCCCTGGGCCGCAACAAGGTGCAGGGCATCTGCGAGGACATCACCATCGCCCGGGCGGCCATCCGGGCGACGGGCGGTGCGGTCTAGCGCCAGTCTGTTTGCCGGGTAATATCCCTCCCGTCTTTTCTCGGGGAGTTCGGCATGCGCGGCAAATCTGGCATCGTGGTCCTGGCTTGGGTTGTGCCCGCCATCATGGCGGCGGCTCCGGCCCATGCCGCCAATCCCTTCGCTGCCGCCAGCACTCTGCCCTATCAGGCGCCGCGCTTCGACCTCATCAAGGACAGCGACTATCAGCCCGCCTTCGAGGCCGGGATGAAGGAGCAGCTCGCCGAGATCAAACAGATCGCCGGCAATCCCGCGCCGCCCAGCTTCGACAACACCATCGCGGCGATGGAGCGGTCGGGCCGGATGCTGGACCGGGTCAGCAACACGTTTTTTGGCGTGGTGCAGGCCAATACCAACCCCACGCTGGACAAGGTGCAGACGGTGGAAGCGCCCAAACTCGCGGCGCACAACGACGCCATCTTCCTCAATCCCAAGCTCTTCGCGCGGGTGAAGACCCTCTATGACGCGCGCGCCGGCCTGAAACTGGATGCCGAAGCAGCCCAGGTGCTGACGCTCTATTACCGCCAGTTCGTGCATGCCGGCGCGCTCCTGTCCGACACGGACAAGGCGAAGCTGCAGGCGATCAACAAGGAAGACGCCAGTCTGGAAACCCAGTTCCAGCAGAAGCTGGTGGCCGCCACCAAGGCCGGCGCGCTGGTGCTGGACGACAAGGCCGGGCTTGCCGGCCTCTCGGATGCGGAAATCGCCAGCACGGTGGAAGCCGCCAAGGGCCGCGGGCTGAAAGGCAAGTATGTCATCCCGCTGCAGAACACCACCCAGCAGCCGCTGCTGACCTCGCTGTCAGACCGCGCGGTGCGCGAGAAGCTGTTCAACAACAGCTGGACACGGGCGGAAAAAGGCGACGCCAACGACACCCGCGCCATCATTGCGCGGCTGGCGGTCATCCGCGCGCAAAAGGCCAGGCTGCTGGGGTATCCCAATTATGCGGCCTATGTGCTCTACGACCAGATGGCCGACACGCCGGAGAAGGTCGAGAAATTCCTGGGCCAGCTGGTCGGTCCCACCCGCGCCAAGGCGGCCGACGAGGCGCGCCTGATCCAGGCGGCCATAGACAAGGACGGCAAGCATTTCGACCTGAAGCCCTGGGACTGGCAGCGTTATGCCGACCAGGTGCAGAAAGAGCGCTACGACCTGGACGAGAACGCGCTCAAGCCCTATTTCGAAATCCACAAGGTGCTGACGGATGGCGTCTTCTATGCCGCCAACAAGCTCTATGGCATCACCTTCAAGCAGCGCCACGACATCCCAGTCTATCAGCCGGACGTGATGGTCTATGAGGTGTTCGACCAGGACGGCTCGTCGCTGGGGCTGATGTATTTCGACTATTACAAGCGCGACAACAAATCCGGCGGCGCCTGGATGAGCAATTTCGTGGAACAGTCAAAGCTGCTCGGCACCAAGCCGGTGATCTACAATGTCGCCAATTTCACCAAGCCCGCGCCAGGCCAGCCCGCGCTGATCAGCTTCGACGACGTCACCACCATGTTCCATGAATTCGGCCATGCCCTGCACGGCCTTTTCGCCAGCCAGACCTATCCCCTGGTGTCGGGCACCAACGTGGCGCGCGACTTTGTCGAATTTCCGTCCCAGTTCAACGAACATTGGGCGCTCTATCCCGAAGTGCTCCGGCATTACGCGATGAACTACAAAACCGGCGTGCCCATCCCGCAAAGCCTGGTGGACAAGATCAAGGCGGCCGACACCTGGGGCCAGGGCTATGCGCTGGGCGAATTGCTGGCGGCGTCGGAGCTGGACATGAAGTGGCACACCTTGCCGGCGGACGCGCCCAAGCAGGATGTCGATGCCTTTGAGACCAAGGCGCTGAAGGAAACCGGCACCGATTTTCCCAATGTGCCGACACGCTATCGCTCCAGCTATTTCCTGCATATCTGGGCCAATGGCTATGCATCCGGCTATTACGCCTATCAGTGGACGGTGATGCTGGATGACGATGCGTTCGCCTGGTTCACCGCCCATGGCGGATTGACGCGCGCCAATGGCCAGCGCTTCCGCGACCTGATCCTGTCACGCGGCCATACGCTGGATTACGGGCCCATGTTCCGAGCCTTTTACGGCAAGGATCCCGATATCGGCCCGATGCTGGCGCATCGCGGCCTCAAGCCCCTCTCCAAATAGTTAACCGCCATCCGCGCGCCCCGGACGTGGGAACCTTTTGATCTTTCGCACGTTTTGGATCGAATCGGCTCTTAGGGCCGGCTGAAAAGCAGGGGACAGGGTGCCGTTTGGTAAAGCCCGTTGGGGGGCGCTGGCCGGACTGTGGTTGTGCGCAGGCCTTTGGTCCGAAGGCGCGCGCGCCCAGCAGGTTGCGGACGCCGACATCCAGCAACTCAGCATCGAACAGCTCGCCAATGTGGAGATCACGTCGGTCTCCAAGGCGCCGCAATCGCTTTCCACCGCCGCCGCCGCCATCTATGTGATCAGCCATGACGATGTGATCCGCTCTGGCGCCACCAGCCTGCCGGAGATGTTGCGGCTCGCCCCCAATCTGGAAGTGATGCAGGCCGGCCCCGCCAATTACGAAATCACCGCGCGCGGCTTCAACGGCAACAGCGCCGACCAGAATTTTCCCGACAAGCTGCTGGTGCTGATCGACGGGCGCAGCGTCTATAGCCCGCTTTATTCCGGCGTTTATTGGGACGTGCAGGATGTGATGCCCGATGACGTCGAGCGCATCGAGGTGATCAGCGGACCGGGCGGCACCTTGTGGGGCGCCAATGCCGTCAATGGCGTGATCAACATCATCACCCGCAAGGCTTCCGACACTCCGGGTGGACTGCTGACGGTGGGGGTTGGCGACCAGTACAGCAGCAGCGCGGTCCAGTATGGCGGCAGCCTCGCGGACAATGTGGACTATCGCATCTATGCCAAGGATTTCTGGCAGCGGTCTTTTGACGGCACCACCGGCACCAGCGTCCATGACAGCTGGACCAAGCCGCAGGGCGGTTTCCGAGTGGACTGGAACGAGGCCCAGGATCAGGTCACGCTTCAGGGCGATATCTATAGCGGTGCGGAAGGCCAGTTGGGCGGTCCGGACCTGATCACGGCCGGCGGCAACCTGACTGGCCACTGGCAACACAGGCTGGACGAGGATTCCTCGTTCCAGCTGCTCACTTATTATGACGAGACCCAACGCCAACAGATGGGCGGCGGCGGTATTGTCCTCAACACCTATGATGTCGAAGGCCAGCACAATTTCCGGCTGGGAAGCTGGAACAACATCGTCTGGGGCGGGGGTGACCGCATCCTGCAATATGGCATCACCAACGAGGTGGAGGCGACCAGTTCGCTGCTGTTCGAGCCGGGGCACCGCACCCTGAACCTGGCCGATATCTTTGCCCAGGACCGCATTCCGCTGGCCGATACGGTCGAACTGACGGTCGGCCTGAAGCTGGAGAATGATCCCTATTCCGGCATCTCGCCCATGCCCAGCGGCCGGCTTTCCTGGCAGGTGGCGCCGGATCACATGGTGTGGGGCGCGATCTCGCGCGCGGTGCGTTCGCCGACACCTTTCGACACCGATGTGGTGGAAAAGCTGGGCGCCACGACCTTCCTCACCGGCAATCCCAATTTCCTGCCGGAACAGGTGACGGCCTATGAGCTGGGCTATCGCGGCCGATTATTTGAGCGGGTTTCGCTGTCGGTCTCGGCCTTCGACAATGTCTATGACGACCTGAAAGACGTCGAACCGACCCCGGTCACCACCCTGCCGCTGATGTGGGCCAATATGATGAAGGGCAATGTCCATGGCGTGGAGGCCTGGGCCAGCTTCCAGGCATTGGACTGGTGGCGGCTGGATCTGGGCTTCAATGCCCAGCATGAAGACCTTTCCTTTCAGCCCGGTTCCTTCAAACTCCTGGGCATCGCCCAGGCGGGCGACGACCCGCATCATCAGGCTTCGCTGCGCTCCTCCATGAACCTGCCTTATGACCTGAATTTCGATGCCGACTTCCGCTATGTCGGCGCGCTGCCGGATCCCGCCTTGCCGGAATATGTGGAGCTGAATTCCCGCCTGGCCTGGAAGGTCTCCGACACGCTGTCGGTGGCGCTGGCCGGCTACAATCTGCTGCACGGCCAGCACCTGGAATATCCCGGCGGCGACCAGATCCGGCGCAGCGTCTATTTCGAAACCAGATTGCGGTTCTGATGCGCGCGGCGCCTTTCCTTGCGGGCACCGTCATGGCCGGCATGGCGCTGTGGACGTCTGCATGGGCCGACGCCTCGCTGGAATATGCCGTCAAGGCCGCCTATCTGCCCAAATTCATTCCCTTCATAACCTGGCCGGAAGGCAGCTTCGCCTCCGCCACCGCGCCGGTGAACATCTGTCTGCTGGGCGCTGATCCTTTCGGCGGCAAGCTCGACCAGGAAGCGGGCGCGCTCAAGGCCGGTGAGCGTCCGGTCGTGGTGCGTCATCTGGCCGAGCCCGACCCGGAAGCCTCCTGCCAGCTGCTTTTCATGGGCGCGGGCGATGATCCGGCCCTGGTCGAAGGCACGCTGGACGCCATGAAGGGCCGGCCGGTGGTGACGGTGACCGACTCCGGACTGAAAGCCCATGGCGTCATCAGCTTCGTGATCGACGCCAATCATGTGCGCTTCGACATCGATGACGCGGCCGCGATGCAGGACGGCCTCACCATCAGCTCCAAGCTTCTGGGCCTTGCCCATGCCGTCCGGCAGCGGAGCCAGCCATGATCCGCACCGCCCGCGACTGGCGTCCTTCGGTGATCGCGGCGCTTGCGGCGGCGGCAGTGCTGCTGGCGGCCGGGGTGCTGATGGCGATCTATCAGGAGCAGCTCTACAGTTCCCAGCAGGTCCGGAGCGTGCGCGAACAGGCCCAGATCCTGGCCGGCAGCGTCACCGCCGCGGTGGTGTTCGACGACCACAATGCGGCGCAGGAATATGTCGACGCGCTGAGGGTCAATCCGGAGCTGGAAGGCGCGGGCATTTATAGCGGACATGGCCAGCTGATGGCGGGATTTGCCCGCGGCACCCGGTTGCCTTCGCAGGTCACCGAAGCCGAGACCAGCTTCGGCTCCGGCTATATCGATATCGCCGTGCCGGTGAGCCAGAACGGCGACCAGATGGGCATTGTGCTGCTGCGCGCCGTCACCGAACCGGAGGAACGCCGGATCGCCCGCTATGCCGGCCTGATCCTTTTGGTCACCATGGGGGCGCTGGTGATCGCGGTGTTGAGCTTCTCCCAGGCCGCTTTGTCGCGCCGCGCCCGGCAGCTGGCCAGCGTCAATCGCCGCCTGCAGGAGGAAATGGAGGAGCGGCGCAAGACCGAGGAGGCGCTGCGCCAGAGCCACAAGATGGAAGCGATCGGCCAGCTTTCCGGCGGCATCGCCCATGACTTCAACAATCTGATCATGATCGTGAAGGGCAATCTGCGCCTCCTGAAACGCAAGTTGGGAGCGGATGCCGAACATGCGGCCGCCTATATCGCCTCGGCCGACGAGGCGCTCGACCGCGCCGCCCACCTGACCCAGCGGATTCTGGCTTTCTCCCGCCGCCAGCCGCTGACGCCGCAACGGGTCAATCTCAGCACGCTTGCGCAGGGGCTGTCGGAACTGATCCGCCATTCGGTGGGCGAGAAAGTGGAAATCACCATGCGGCTGACCGCCAGCTGGTCCACCCTGTGCGACATCAACCAGATGGAGAATGTGCTGCTCAATCTCGCCATCAATGCCCGCGACGCCATGCCCGATGGCGGACGGCTGGTGGTGGAAACCCGCGACATGACCCTGACCCAGCCGCCGCCCGATGTGGAAGGCGAGTTCGTGCCCGGCGAGTATGTTGCGCTGGCGGTGATCGACACCGGCACCGGCATGCCGGAAGAGGTGCGCCGCCGCGCCGTGGACCCCTTCTTCACCACCAAGCCGCAGGGCAAGGGTACCGGCCTGGGCCTATCCATGACCTTCGGCTTTGTGCGCCAGTCGGGCGGCTATCTGGTGATCGACTCCGCGCCGGGCAGGGGCACCGCCATCACCATCCTGATGCCACGCGACCAGGAGGCGGCATGAGCGAAGCGCGCACACCCATTCTTCTGGCCGAAGACGAAGCCATGCTGCGTGTCCTGGCGGTGGAGATGCTGGAGGATGCCGGCTTCAAGGTGTTCGAGGCGGGCGACGGGGTCGAGGCGCTGGAGCTGTTGCAGGCCAATCCGGACATCGCGCTGCTGGTGTCCGATATCAAGATGCCGCGCATGGACGGCTATGCCCTGGTGGAAGCAGGCCTGCGGTTCAAACCGGGCCTCAAGGTGCTGCTGATGACAGGTTATTCCCAGGATCCGCCGCCGCATTTGCTGAGGTCGGCGGGTGTTCAGATCCTGCACAAGCCGTTCAATCTGGAACGGCTCTGCGCGCTGGCCGCGGAGATGACGGCCTAGCTTTTCTTCTTTTTGGTTTTCTTGGCTTTCTTGGCCTTGCTGGGGACTTTCTTGCCTTCGGCGCGCGCTTCAGACAGGCCGATGGCGATCGCCTGCTTGCGGCTCTTGACCTTGCCGCCCTTGCCGCCGGGGCCGCTTTTCAGCGTGCCTTTCTTGCGCTCATGCATCGCCTTTTCAACATCCCTGGAGGCGGCTTTGGAATATTTTCGGGCCATGGCTTTTCCTTGTCGCTGTTGCAACCCAAGCAAAGTAACCCATGGCGCAAATTTCGGTTCCGGACGGAACGGCGCGCAGGCCGGGGTGTTGCCACTCCACTGTGAGAGTATATGTGGAGTTCCGCCATGATGATGACCCTGTCTCGTCTTTATGATGATGGCGCGCGGGCGCGCGCCGTGGTCGATGAACTCAAGGCCGCCGGCCTGCCGGCCGATGACATCGGCATCATTGCTCCATCGCGCAGCTTGCGGGCGGAAAGCACGGATGATGGCCACGGCCATACCATCAACAAAAGCGCCGGCATCGGCGCCGCTTTGGGTGGCGCCGCGGGCCTGCTTGCGGGGCTTGGCGCGTTTGTGCTGCCGGGCGTCGGCGCCGTGGCGGCGGGCTGGCTTGCCAGCGCGCTGGCCGGCGCGGTCGCGGGTGGTGCGGCCGGCGGTGTGGTGGGTGCGCTGATCGAGGCAGGCATCAACGAGAATGATGCCGCCGGTTATGCCGAAGGCGTGCGGCGCGGCGGCACGCTGGTCACCATCCGGGTGACGGGCGGGGACCGGGAATTCTTTGAAGACATTCTGACCGGACGGGAGGCGCACCGGCTGCACGGTACGCTCGACCCCGCCGGCCTGCCCGCCGAGCTGCGCGAACTGGACCTCATCGAGGACAAGTGGCCTTGACGGCGAAAGGCAAGGCGCCGGCCAGGAAATGGTCCGGCAGGGTGACGCGGGAAAGCAACGCCCTGGACCTGAAGCAGGGTGTTTTCACCCATAAGGATCCCGGAAAGATCGCCCGCTCGCTCAAGCGCTCCGCCGAACACAGCCACAGGCGCAAATCCAGTCCCTACCGCTCGGCCATGTCGATGCTGACCTTCTATATCAACCGCGCGGGCAAGGACCTGCCGGCAAGGCGCCGGCGGATTTTGGAAAAGGCCAAGGACGAACTCAGGATCCTGTTCGACAAGGCGTGATGCCCCTTGTAGAAACCGCCCCATGAGCGAGGCGGCTTTCATCGCGGGCGACTGGGGCACCAGCCGCTTGCGGCTTTATCTCTGCGATGTACGAGGGTCTGTGCTGGCGCGGGGCGAGGGTGAAGGCGCTTCCGTGCCCGATTGCGCCGGGCGCTTTGCCGGCGCGGTCGCGGCCTGGGACAAGGCGCATGGCGTTTTGCCCGCTGTTCTGGGCGGCATGGTGGGTTCCACCATCGGCTGGAAGGAAGTGCCCTATCTGCGCTGTCCGGCCAGGCCGCAGGCGATCGCGGGCGCTGCCCTGCGCTTTGAAGCAGGCGGCCGCGCCATTGCCATTCTGCCCGGCCTCTCCTGTACCGGCAAAACCGGCGCGCCGGATGTGATGCGGGGCGAGGAGACCCAGATCCTGGGCGCGCTTCGGCTGCATCCCGCCCTGGCCAGAGGCCGCCATCTTTTCTGCCTGCCCGGCACCCATGCCAAATGGGTCGCGGTGGACAATGGCGCGGTGGTGCAGTTCCAGACCGCCTTGTCGGGTGAACTGTTTGAACTGCTGCGCCGCCACAGCGTGCTGGCGCGCGACGGGGGCGAGGTCGATGCCAACAGCCCGGCGCTGAAGCGCGGGCTGGACTTTGTGCGCGCCAATCCCGACACTGATCTTTTGCATCTTCTGTTCAGCACCCGCGCCCGGGTGGTGACCGGGGACATGGCCAAGGGCGATGCCGCCTCCTATCTGTCGGGGCTGGTGCTGGGCAAGGACATCGCCACGGCGCTGACGCTGTTCGACCGCGATGGTCCGGTGCAGCTGATCTGCACGCCTGCGCTTGCCGCGCTTTATGGCCGGGTGCTCACGGCCTATGATGTGGCGAGTGCGGTGATCGACGGTGACGCCGCGGCCCTGGCGGGTCTGGTTGATGCCCATGCGGAAATTTTTTCATGACCGATCTTTTGCGTGAATTGCCGCTGGTGGCGATCCTGCGCGGCGTGACCCCCGCACGGATTGAAGGCGTGGCGGCGGCGCTGTTCGACGCGGGCATCCGCGCCATCGAGGTGCCGCTGAATTCGCCCGAGCCGTTCAAGAGCATTGAAATCCTGGCCAAGGTCTATGGCGAGCGCTGCCTGACCGGCGCGGGCACCGTGCTCGAGGCCGCCGATGTGGACCGGGTGGTGGATGCCGGCGGCAGGCTGCTGGTCACGCCCAATACCAATCCGGCGGTGATCGCCCGCGGGGTGGAAAAGAAAATGGTAGTGATGCCGGGCTTCTATACCCCCAGCGAGGCGTTCGCGGCCATCGCGGCCGGAGCGCGCACGCTCAAGCTGTTTCCAGCCGCCACCGCCGGCGTCGCGCATCTCAAAGCTCTTTTGGCCGTCCTACCAAAAGACGTGCCCGTCTATGCCGTGGGCGGGGTGGGCGCCGGCAATATGAAGGAATGGCGCTGGGCGGGTGCGGCCGGCTTCGGCATGGGCGCGGACCTGTTCAAGCCGGATTTCAGCGACGCGGAGATCGCCGTCCGCGCGCGTCAGTGTGTGGCGGCTTTCCGGGATGCAGGCAAATAAAACTCTCCATGGGCGGGCTTGACCCGCCCATCCAGAGCCATACGCACCAGCCAAAAGAATTGTTGCCTCTGGATGGCCGGCTCAAGGCCGGCCATGGAGAGTGTTTTACCAGTTCGTATAAGAACCATCCGGCCGGTGATTGATCTGGATGGGCGCGTAATGCTCCGTCCAGTCGCCCACCATCTGCAGCTTGCTGGTGTCCAGGGTCACGCCCAGGCCGGGACGGTCATTGGACCACAGTTTGCCGTTATGGAAGTCATAGGCCTGTGGCAGATAGGGCCAGGGCTGGCGCCCGGCGCTGGTCATCTCCATCAGCGCGATCACCGATGTCGCGGTCAGGCAATGCACCAGCGCGGTCTCGCCGATCGGGCCGGTGAAGTGCGGGATCAGGCCGCAATAATGGGTCTCGGCCAGGGCCGCGATCTTCATATATTCGGTGATGCCGCCGACATTGGGCACGGTGCAGCGGGCGAAGTCGATCAGGTTCTGCTCGATCAGCGGCGCGATCTCCCACTTCACGCCATAGATCTCGCCCACCGCGATCGGCACGCGCAGGCGCGGGCGGATCACCTTGTAGATGTCGATATTCTCGCCGCGGATCAGGTCTTCACAGAAGAAGGGATGCATCGGCTCGAGTTCGGTGGCCAGCGTAATGGCGTCTTCCGGGTCCATGGTGCCATGAAAGTCGATCGCCCAGGCGCCGTCCTTGCCCACGCCTCGGCGGATGGCCTGGCAGTCTTCCACGGTCTGGCGCACCGCCTCGAAGCGGTCGAAGGTCTGGCTTTCGCGCACCCCGGTGCGATAGGCACGAAAGCCCTCCGCGATGCAGGCGCGCGCCGCGTCTTCCAGGGTGCCACCCTTGGGCGTGGGATAGGAGGTGGCGTAGCATTCGACATAGTCGCGGCTCTTGCCGCCCAGGAGCTGCCACACCGGCACCCCCAGCGCCTTGCCCTTCAGGTCCCACAGCGCCACGTCCAGCGCGCCCAGCGAATGGGTTTTCTCGCGGCCGGACGGATAGAAATAGCCGCGCTCCATCACCTGCCAGAGATGCTCGGTGCGGAACGGGTCTTCGCCGATGATCAGCCCGGCGCACTGCTCCATGGTCGAAGGCTCGCCGCCCTCGCCGATGCCCATCAGCCCGCTCTCGGTCTCGATGGTGACGA
>DATAWO010000019.1:0-5291 GCA_036267165.1 Rhizomicrobium sp.
AAAGGCGTCTCCGGTCTTTCCGGCGACATGCGCACTTTGCTGGCGAGCCCGGATCCCAACGCCAAAGACGCGCTCGCTTTGTTCGTCTTCCGGTTGGCGCGGGAAATCGGCGCGCTAACCGCCTCTCTCGGTGGTCTCGACGGCTTGGTCTTTACCGCGGGCATCGGCGAACACGCGCCCCAGATCCGCGCCATGACGGGGGAAAAACTGAATTGGCTGGGGGCAAAGCTCGATACCGCCGCCAATTTGCGCAATGCGGAAACGATCAGCACCGCCGACAGCAAGCTTACCGTGCTGGTGATCCCCACCAATGAAGAAGAGATGATCGCCCGTCACACGCTCGGCTGCATCCCCTGAGCGGGTTCAGCTGTGAACGGCGCGGACGGGCAGCGCGTGGGCGGCGTGCACCAACTCCAGCAGGATCGGATGATGATCCGATGGCCCTTTGTCCAACACGGCGGCCTGCAGGCAGCGCACTTCGCGCCCCATGCAGCGGTCGAGACGCAGCGAAACCACATTCGCGGATTTGTGGGTCCATTGGCGCGGGCCGATGTCGCGGAATTCCGGCATCACGATCGGGCCCACGGCGTTGAAATCGCCGATGATGGCGGCGGGCCCTTCCAGCGCATAGGCGATGTGAGCGAGCTGGAAACGGTTCAGGAATTGCCCATGGCTGAGATGCACATTGGCAAAGCTGATGCCGTGGAATTTCACGATCTGCGCCATCCGGCGCGGCACCGCCGCCGGCAAAACCGACATCGGCAGATGCAGCGCCGAGGTGGGCGGAAAGGGGTGCGGGCTCCACGCCGCCAGGCCATAGATGCGCTTCTGCATCGGATGGCGGAAGAAATGCCCGCCCACCAGCGACGGCAGCTGGGAAATCTCCTCGGTCGCTTCCTGCAGCAGCATCAAATCAGGATGATAAGAGCGGATCAGGCGCGCCACATCCTCGGCCCTGGCGCCCACCCGGCGCAGCAGATTCCAGCTCGCCACGCGGACATGCTCACCCTTGGCATGTCCTGCATGGGCGCGGGCGGAACTTCCGGAAGGCGGATCGCGGGTTGAGGTCATGGGCGGAAATTCGGTGACGAGGACGTTCTTTTCAAGGCAGACTTCGAATCGTGGGCACTATAAGCCAAAGGAAACGGGCCAGGGCATGACATGTTTCCCATCTGGTTAGACGGTTCCTCAGCCCGTGCCCACGGCGTCTGGGCGATCGCCTATGTGCTGTTGGCCGGCCTGGTCACGGCAGACGTACTGCTCAAGAAAAGCGATGTGCGGGGCGCCCTGGGCTGGATCGGCGCGGTCTGGCTGGCGCCCATCCTGGGCTCGCTGCTTTATTACATGTTCGGGATCAATCGGGTGACGCGCCGCGCCTTGAAGCTGGCGCGGCTGGACAATCGCGAAACCGCGGCACGCGATGCTCCCGCCGAGCCCCAAGGCCCCGCCAACATTCAAACCCTGGCCGAGGTGGGCAAGCGCATCACCGGCGCGCCCCTGGCGGCGGCCAACCACATCGCCATCCTGGAAGGCGGCGACCAGGCCTATCCCGCCATGCTGGAAGCGATCCGCGCCGCGCGGCATTCGGTGGCGATGGCGTCCTATATTTTCCGCGACGATGCGGCGGGGCAGGAATTCGCCACCGCGCTGAGCGAGGCCCATAAGCGGGGCGTCCAGGTCCGCGTGTTGGTGGACAGTGTGGGCTCTGGTTACATCTTTTCGCCTATCTATCACCGGCTGAGAGCGGAAGGCGTGCCCGCCGCCCGCTTCCTTCACACCTGGGTGCCGTGGCGCATGCCGTTCCTCAACATGCGCAACCACCGCAAGATGCTGGTGGTGGACGGCAAGGTCGCCTTCACCGGCGGCATGAATATCGCCACTGAAAATACCAGCGCGCACGGTTCACAGCCCTATGTCGAAGACATGCATTTCCTGGTCGAAGGCCCGGTGGTGCGTTCGGTGATGGAAGCCTTCGCCCGCGACTGGAGCTTCACCGCCAACGAAGTGCTGGAACAGGAGATCTGGTGGCCGCCGCTTGCGCCCCAGGGTCCGGTGCTGGCGCGCGGCTTGCGCTCGGGCCCCGACACCGATCTCTACAAGATCGAGATTTTATTGGGCGCAGCGCTGACTTTGGCGCAACATCGCGTCCGCATCGTCACGCCCTATTTCCTGCCCGACCAGCGGCTGGAATTCGCCATCGGCCAGGCGGTGATGCGCGGCGTGAACGTCGAAATCGTGATCCCCGAACATTCCGACCATATCTATTTCAGCTGGGCGGCCCGCGCCCATCTGCGCTTCTTCCGCTACACCAAGGCAGAGGTCTATCTGGCGCCCCTGCCCTTCGCCCATACCAAGCTGGTGACCATGGACGGCGAATGGTCGCTGATCGGCAGCTCCAATTGGGACGCCAGAAGCCTCCGGCTCAATTTCGAATATGATCTGGAATGTTATGACAGGGAATTCACCGCGCAACTTGACGCCATCATCGACACCAAGATCGCCCGCGCCAAGAAACTCGATTATGCAGCATTGCTGCGCCAGCCCGTGATCATCCGCCTGCGCGACGCCCTCTTCCGCCTGATGGTGCCTTATCTATGAGGGCGCGCCGAATTGCGCTAGGAAACAAGGGGCGAAGCGGGGGACATTCATGACAGGACGAGAACGGGCCGAGGCCGGCCAGGACGCGCCGGATCTCAGGCTGTTCGTCTTCGCCCTGTTCTTCATTTTCGGCGGCATCACCAGCCTCAACGATGTGCTGATCCCCAAGCTCAAAGAGCTTTTCACGCTCGATTATGCCCAGGTGATGCTGGTGCAGTCGTCTTTCTTCGGCGCCTATCTGATCTCGATATTCGCGGCGGCCATCGTCAAGAAAGTGGGCTATATGCGCGCCGCCGTGGTGGGGTTGCTCACCATGATGGCGGGCTGCCTGCTGTTCGTGCCAGCCTCGCTTTCCGCAATGTTCTATATTTTTCTTTTGGCGCTGTTCGTGCTGGCGATCGGCATCACCATCATCCAGGTGGTGACCAATCCCCTGATCTCGCTGCTGGGCAAACCCGAGACCGCGCATAGCCGCCTCACCTTTGCCCAGGCTTTCAACTCGTTGGGCACGACGATCTTTCCTTATGTGGGATCGGCGCTGATCCTGGCCTCGCTGAGCAAGGTCGATCCGGCGACGCTCGCCGGCGCGGCGCTCGATCTCTTCCGCCGCCAGGAAACCCGCACCGTGATCGAGACCTATCTGGGTCTGGCCGCCGTGCTGGCGCTGCTGGCATGGCTGGTCTGGATGCGCCGGAACCGGCTGGTCGAAACCATTTCGCACCACGCCGAAATATTGAAGTCGTTCGACCTTCTCACCCGGCCCCGTTTCGCCTTGGGCACACTCTGCATCTTTCTCTATGTCGGCGCGGAAGTGGCGATCGGCTCGCTGATCGTCAATTATCTGATGCAGGCCAACACGTTGGGCCTCATCGCCGAGGATGCGGGCAAGCATGTGCCCTATTATTGGGGCGGCGCCATGGTGGGGCGTTTCATCGGCTCTTATGTCCTGCGCCTGGTCTCGCCTGGCAAGGTGCTGGCCTTCAATGCGGCGATGGTGGTGGTGCTGATCCTGATATCCGCCAACAGCATGGGCTGGATCTCGGGCTGGGCGCTGCTCGCTATCGGCTTGTTCAACTCCATCATGTTCCCCACCATTTTCTCGCTGGCGTCGGAAGGATTGGGCGAGCGCACCGCCGATGGCTCGGGCCTGCTGTGCGTCGCCATTGTCGGCGGCGCCGTCGTGCCGTTGATCACGGGCCGCGCCGCCGATCTGATGGGATTGAAAGCCGCGCTGGTGGTGCCCGCGGTCTGCTATCTGGGCATCCTGGGTTTCGGCATTTTCGCCCGCCATGCGGTCAAGGCGGGGAAATCGCCGCTCAAGGTCGCCTCACACTGACGCGGAACGCGTTTCCAGGGTTCCATGTGCCACAATTCCGCCTTGCCGATGAATGGGCGGATATATGCCCCTTCAGGTGGGGTTCAGCCGACGGGTCTCATTCTCCACCTCAACAAACGGTCGAAAAAGGAGACCCATCATGAAACGCTTCTCAAAAATCGCTCTCTCTACGGCGATGCTGGTGGGCGCGGCTGTCGCAGTGACGGCCCCGGCGTCCGCCCAGGTTCCGCCGCCCGACTATTACGGCGCGCCGGGCTACGCTGCTCCGGCGGCTCCGCCCCCCGACTGCAATCCCAACAGCCCATATTATGCCCCAGCCTATTGCGCGCCGGCTTACGCGCCCGGCTATGACTATGGCTATTACGGGCCCGACTATCTCTACGGCCCCGACATCGGCATCGGCTTTGGCTTGGGCGGCTGGGGCGGCGGCTGGGGCGGCGGCTGGGGCCATGGCTTCCGCGGCGGCCATGGTGGCGGCTTCCACGGCGGTGGCGGCTTCCATGGCGGCGGCGGCTTCCATGGCGGTGGCGGATTCCATGGTGGCGGTCATGGCGGTGGAGGCGGTCATGGCGGTGGACATCACTAACCGCTAAGGCAAAGGACAAGACGGCCCGGGTTGTTGACCTGGGCCGTTTTGCCATCAAGCATGGCGCTCATGACCAAAGACGAAGGCCCATCAGCCCGGACCAAGGAATGGATCGCGCGGCGCGACGCCGCCGACCGCGCCATCGAGAATGTGCGCCTGCGCACCGAAGCCGAAGACGAGTTCAAGCGCCACGCCGCCGAGGAGCGGGTGGCGGAAAGCCCCATCCTCTTCATCGTCGGCGTGATCTTCGCCGGCATCGTGATCGTGGGCGGACTCTGGTGGTTCATCACCGCGGTCCAGTGCGATCCCTTGATCTCCGACCGCGCCTTCTCCAGCGCGTGCAAATAACCCCCATTGTCATGGCCCGGAAATCCGGGCCATCCAGGCAACGCAGATCAAAATTCCAACGGTTGAGTGGCTTCAGCTGGATGGCCCACATCCGGTGGGCCATGACAGATTATATCAAACCAGCTTCGCGATACCGCCGCCCACCAGGCCGGCGACCACCGACGCCGCCGTACCCATCACCAGGATCATGGCCGGCACGTCTTTCAGGCTCACCGACACGGCGATGGCCAAGAGCGCGCAAACGCCGCCCGCAATCGCCCCGCCCAGCAACGCGCCCTGCCAGCCTTGTTGCTCAAGCCGGATATAGATCGCGCCCGCGATCAGCGAGATCAGCATCCCGCCGACCGCGAACTTGGCCTTGACCGGCGGCATATAGTGGCCGGCCACCACCATCAGCAATTGCAGGATCAGGCCGATGGTCGT
>DATAWO010000020.1:0-25053 GCA_036267165.1 Rhizomicrobium sp.
GTCCACCGCCCAGGTAGTGTCGCTGTGTCTGGTCGCCTTCGTGACCTGGACCAACAGCCGGGGCCTCAAATACGGCAAGGGCACGCAGAATGTCTTCACCACCATGAAGATCGGCACCCTGATCGGGGTGATCGTGATCGGCTGCCTGCTGGGCTGGAACGCCGCCGTGGTGCATGGCAATTTCGGCCATGCCTGGACGCCGGTGGGGGTATTGCCGCCGGCGGCCGGGATTTCGCCGCTCAGCGGTTTTGGCATCTTCGTCGGGCTGTGCACGGCACAGATCGGTTCGCTGTTCGCCGCCGATGCCTGGAACAACATCACCTTCACCGCGGGCGAGGTGCGCGACCCGGCGCGCAATGTGCCGCTGTCACTGGCGCTGGGCACGGTGGTGGTGATCGCACTTTATATATTGGCGAATTTTGCCTACACGGTGGTGCTGCCGTTTGCCCAGATCCAGAGCGCGCCGTCGGACCGGGTCGCGGCAGCGGTGTTCGAGGTGATCTTTCCCGGCATCGGCGCCACCATCATCGCCATCGCTATCATGATCTCGGCCTTTGGCTGCATGAACGGCATGATCCTGGCCGGCGCGCGCGCCTATTTCGCCATGGCGCTGGATGGGGTTTTCTTCCGCCGCGCCGCCGATCTCAATGACGCCAAGGTGCCGTCGTCGGCGCTGCGCATGCAGGCCATGTGGGTCGCGGTGCTGGTGCTGATCCGCACCTACAATCCCGCCACCAACGCTTACGGCAATCTTTACAGCAATCTGCTGGATTATGTCGTCTCGGCGGCGCTGATCTTTTATATCCTCACCATCGCAGGCCTGTTCCGCCTGCGCCGCACCAGGCCCGATGTGCCGCGGCCCTATCGCGCCTGGGGTTATCCCGTCGTGCCGGCGCTTTATATCGTCGCGGCGGTCGTCATTCTGGCAGTGCTGTTTCTCTACAAGCCGGCCACCACCATTCCGGGCGTGGTGATTGTCCTGATCGGCGTGCCGGTCTATTTCGCCTTCCGCGCCACGGCGCCAAAGGTGACCTGATGCGCATCGGCATTGAAGCATCTGTCGATTCCGTCTTGCTGGAGGGCTTCAAAGGGCTGGATGTTGTCCGCATTCCCGCCGAACCGGATGGGGACATTGCGGTGGATTTCTGGATCGCGGCCCAGGCGCCGGCGTCCCAGCGCCGGCAATGGCCGCATCTGAAAGGCGTGAAGGCGGTTCAGGGCCTGTGGGCGGGGGTGGATTCCTTGCGTCCCCTGGTCCCGGCGGATGTCACGCTGTGCAGCGCGCGCGGCGTGCATGATGCCCCGACGGCGGAATGGGCCGTGACGGCCATGCTGGCGATGCAGAAATACCTGCCATTCTATTTCGGCCTTCAGCAGCGCGCCGACTGGGCCGGCAAGGACAAGGCGGAAGACATCTATCTTCTGTCCGAAGGCGCCAGGCGCGATCCGGACTGCCCGGTTCTGGTCGAGGAAGCCGCCGACAAGACGGTTCTGATTGTCGGCTATGGCTCCATCGGCGCCGCCGTCGAAGCCCGGTTGGCGTCCTTCGGCTGCAAGTTCCTGCGCATCGCCCGGTCGGCGCGGGAGGGGATCGCGCCGGTCTCAAGTCTGGATGAAGTCCTGCCCCGGGCCGACATCGTGATCCTGACCACGCCACTGACCAGCGAGACCCGTGGCCTGATCAATGCCGCCCGTATCGCCAGCATGAAACGTGGCGCGCTGCTGGTGAATGCCGGGCGTGGCGCGGTGGTCAAGACCGATGCGCTGCTGCACGCCTTGAATGACGGCCGCATCCGTGCCGCCTTGGATGTCACCGATCCCGAACCCTTGCCGCCGGACCATCCCCTGTGGGGGGCGCCGCATCTGCTGATCACGCCGCACCTGGCGACCGACACGCCGCGCTTCACGGCGCGCGCCTTTGCCTTCGCGGCCGAACAGGCGCAGCGTTTCGTCCGTGGCGAACCGCTTCTGAACGTCATCCGGGGTGAATATTGATGAGCATCGCGCAGGACAAGATCGACCTCACCTGCGCCCTGCGTTCGGCGGCTGAAATAGGCCTGCATGAAGGGGTCTGCAATCATTTCAGCTATGCCGTGGATCAACAAACCTTCCTGATCAATCCGCAAGGCATCCATTGGCTGGAACTGGTGCCGTCCGACATCGTGACGGTGGACGCGAAAGGCAACCGCATCGCCGGCAACCGCGCCGTCGAACCCACCGCATTTTTCATTCACAGCCGCATCCATCGCGCCAAGCCATCGGCGCGCTGCATCATGCATGCCCATATGCCTTACGCCACGGCGCTGACCCTGCTGGAAGACGGCAAGCTGGAATGGTGCAGCCAGAATGCGGTGCGCTTTTACGGCCGCACCGCCTATGACCCGGTCTATAACGGCCTGGCACTGGACGATGCCGAGGGCGACCGCATCTGCGCCGCCCTGGCGAAGGCCGATATCCTATTCATGGCCAACCACGGCGTACTGGTCTGTGGCGACAGCATCGCCAATGTGTTCGATGACCTCTATTATCTGGAACGCGCCGCCATGGTCCAGGTGCTGGCGCAATCGACGGGCAGGAAATTGCGCCTGATTCCGGATGCGATTGCGGCCGAGACCGCAGCCCAGCATGCGCGGGAACGCCAGCAGTCGGCGCTCTATCTGGAGGCGCTGAAGCGGCGGCTGGACCAGACCGATCCCGGCTGGTCGGGGCGCTAGAGAAGTTTTGTGCATCCGCCGGTTTGCCTTATCATGATCCTGACAATGCCCAACAAGAACAACGGGGTATGGCGTGGCTGACCGGCTGATTTCGATTTTTCCCACCACCATCCTGCATCGCCGCCTGGACGGCATGGAGGAGAGCAACCGCCAGCTTCAGGCGCTGGTCGCGCATATCGCGGCGACCGAACCCAATTCCGTCACCGGCACCACCACCGAGGGTGGCTTCCAGACCAAGGACGATCTGTTCCAGCGCGACAGCCCCGCCATCGAAATCCTGAAGAAGCAGATCTTCAACGCGGTGCAGGACTATGCCGGCCAGCTTGTCCGCCAGGAGGTGACCCGGCCGCCGGCCCGGATCGATTTTGTGCTGTGGGGCTGGGCCGTGTCCTATCGCGCCGGGCATAGCCAGGGCCTGCACGTCCATCCCAATGCCAATATCAGCGGTGTCTATTACGTGACCGCGCCGCCCGAAACCCTGGAGCAGGGCGACGCCGGCAAGATTTCCTTTTATGATCCCAGGCCGCGCGCCACCATGGCCCAGCTTCCGTTTCAGGCGACGCGCCACCGTATCGCGCCGGTGCCGGGCGACATGTATCTGTTTCCCTCCTGGCTGGAGCATTCGGTGTCCGCTTTCCAGGGCGAAGGCGAGCGGCTCTGCATCGCCTTCAATGGCAAGCTGGTTTTGGAATAAGTGGCGGCGGGAAATGCCGGCGCGGTCGAGCAATTGCGCGCCCAGGCGCGCGCCTGCCATGGCGCCGGCCGGTTCGAGGAGGCGGAGGAGCTCTATCGTCGCGTTCTGGAGACCGCGCGCAACGACATCGGGGCGCGGCATATGATCGGTGTGCTGAAGCTGCAGCAGGGCCGCGCCGCCGAGGCGCTTCAGGTCCTCGCGCCGCTGCTGGCCCACACACCGGATGATGCCGACATCCGCACCCATCATGGACTGGCGCTTCGGGATCTGGGCCGCGGCGAAGAAGCGCTGGCGGATTTCGATCATGCGCTGGTCTTGCAACCGGGCAATGCGCTGGCGTTGCTCTATCGCGGCAATCTGCTGCTGGAAGCGGGGAGGCCGGATGAGGCGCTGGCAAGCTATGACCGGCTGTTGGCAATCGCGCCCGGCTATGACGAGGCCTGGTTTCGCCGCGGCGGCGCCCTGTGGCTGATGGACAGGTTCGAAGACGCGCTCGCCAGTTATTGCCAGGCGTTGGCGATCAACCCCAACCGCTTTGCCGCCGCCTTCAACAGCGGCACCGCTCTGCTCAAGCTGGAACGCTATGACGACGCCCTGGCGGCGTTCGAAAAGGCCGCCGCGCTGGCGCCGGACCATCGTTATCTGCCGGGCGTGATGGCGGGCGCAATATCGGGGGCTTGCGATTTTGGACGCTGGGATGGCGCGCGCGTGCGGGTGATCGAAGCGGTCAAAAGCCGCGCCAGTGTGATCGCGCCGCTCACCTTTCTGCCTTTCTGTGACGATGGCGGCCTCCGGCGCGCCTGCAGCGAAGCTTTCGCCGCCGATCAGGTGCCCGAGACCGGCGTGCCGCTGTGGAACGGCGAACGCCATGTGCATGACCGCATCCGGATCGCCTATCTGTCGTCGGATTTCCATCAGCATGCCACGGCCGAACTGATCGCCGGGCTGATCGAAAATCACGATCGCCAACAGTTTGAGGTGACGGGCATTTCCTTCAGCCGCGATGACGCCAGCCCGATGCGTGCGCGAATGATCAAGGCGTTTGATCACTTCGAGGATGTCCGCGTCGTCAGCGACGCCGACGTGGCGCGATTGCTGCGCGAACGCGAGATCGACATCGCCGTCGACCTGAAAGGCCATACCGAAGGGGCGCGGGCGGGCATTCTCGCCCATCGCCCCTGCCCGGTACAGGTGAATTATCTGGGTTATCCCGGCACCATCGGCGCGCCCTGGCTGGACTATATCATCGGCGATGCCGTGGTGCTGCCGTTCAGCGACCAGGCGTCCTACAGCGAAAAGATCGTCCATCTGCCGCATTGCTATCAGGCCAATGACGCGCGGCGCGCCATTGCCGAAACCGCGCCCAGCCGCGCCGAAGCCGGTCTGCCGGAGAAAGCATTGGTTTTCTGCTGCTTCAATGCGGCCTGGAAGATCACCCCGGCAATATTCGATGTCTGGATGCGATTGCTGAAGGCGCTGCCGGACAGCGTGTTGTGGCTGCTGGAAGACAATGCCTCCATGACAGGACATTTGCGGGCTGCTGCCGCGGCGCGCGGTGTGGATGGCGTGCGGCTGGTGTTTGCGGGCCGCGCGGCGCCGCCGGCACATCTGGCGCGGCATCGGTTGGCGGACCTGTTCCTGGACACGCTGCCTTACGGCGCCCATACCACGGCCAGCGACGCGCTGTGGACCGGCCTGCCGCTGCTCACCTGTCTGGGACGGCAATTCGATGGACGGGTGGCGGCGAGCCTGCTCAAAACCATGGGCTTGCCGGAACTGGTGACGGCTTCGCTGGAAGACTATGAGGCGCTGGCTCTGGCTCTGGCGCGGAGCCCGGAAAAGCTTGCGGAGATCGCCACACGGCTTGCGGCCAACCGGCTGTCGGGCCCGCTTTATGATGTCGTGCGGTTCGCCAGGTCCATCGAAGCCGCCTATCTGCGCATGATCGAGATTTCACACAATGGCGGGCAGCCGCAAAGCTTTACGATACCGGCCTGACCCGGTTGCTCCGGACGCACGTTTTTGTTTCAATCGGAATACAAGGCGGCGCAGACCGCCGGGTTCAAAAAAGGGGAAAGCGCATGCGTCATCTTTGCTGGGCTGTGGTGCTGGGTGTGGCCGTATTGGCTGCCCTGCCGGCCCTGCCGGCCCAGGCGCGTCCGCGCGATGAGGCGCTGTCGGGGGCTTTCCGCTGCGCGGTGATCGCGGATTCCCGCCAGTGGCTGGATTGCTATTACGGTTCCGCCCAGCCGGTGCGCGCCGCGCTGGGCATGCCGCCCGCACTGGCGGGGCAAGTCAAGCTGGCTTTATCGCCGCCGGCCGGCGGCGCGCCGCGCGATGAGGCGGTGCGCGACGATGTGATGGCGGGCGCCGCCGCCTGCAATCGCGTGGCGGGCGACCGGCCATGGCTGAATTGCTATTACGCCGCCGCCATGCCGATGCGGTCGCAACTGGGCCTGTCGGTCCCGGCGCAGGCCGCGCCCAAATTCACGCCCGCGCCGCCACCGGTGCTGGCCTATGTGCCGCCGCCGGCGCCCGCAAAACCGTCCGGTCCGCCGCCCATGCCGCGGGGCACCGGCCTGCTCAATGGCATGTTCAACAACATCAAGCCGGTCGTGCGCAACATGCCGGTGCAGTCGGTCACGTTTGACAGGAACGGCGCCTTCACCGTCACCCTGTCGGACGGGGAGGTCTGGGCCCAGGCCGCGGAAGACGAAGTCTATCATCCCGCGCGCTGGCGCGATGCCGGCCCCAATATGCTGGTCACCATCGCACCCGATGCGATGCACACCTTTTCCCTGACGGTCGCCGGCGAAGAGCGCTTCTACAAGGTCAAGCGCATCCGCTAGAGTGCAACTTAGTTCGGCAGATGGAAGCGCCCCACATAGGCGGCATGGGCCAGGGTGTGCGCCAGGATTTCCGACGTCGCATCATGGCGCGAGCCTTCCGGGGTGACGGGAATCTTGCCGTCCAGGGCATAAAGCTCGATCACATAATGGTGATAGACCCCGCGCGCGCCCAGCGGCAGATAGCCCACCTTGTTGCCGCCATTGACGAGCTGGATGCTGCCGTCCGGCAGCCGCGCGGTGTTCGGCACGCCTTCGGGCAATGACGTGGTCCCGGCCGGAATGTTGAAGATCAGCCAATGCAGGTTATCGGGTCCGGCCGCGCGCGGCATGGTGTCCAGGTCATGCATGATGATGGCGAAGGCGCCGGTATTGGCCGGCGCACCGGTCCAGGACAGGGCCGGTGACACCGGGCTCGAGGAGGCGCCGGAATATTTGTCGGGAATGACGCCGCCGTCCTCGAAGGAGGAACTGGTCAGCACCAGCGGCGCGGGTCTTGTGCCCGGCGCGGGGGCTTGCACCATTGGGCTTTGCGCCAACGCGGCGGTGGTGGAAAGCGACAAGGCGAAGATCGCCAGTTTCACCATGTTCTGCATCGAAATATCCCTTTTTCGTTTTTCAGACTTTGGCGCGGGGGTCGCGTTTGGCCAGGCGCGCCAGAAGATAGTCCACTTCCGCCCTGGTCTCGGGCGAGAAGGCGGGCGCAGGCTTGCGCATGGTCCAGGACGACAGCACGCCGCGCCGCATCAGCACATATTTGCGCACCGCCAGGCCCACGCCAGGCTGATGGTCATAGCGCAACAGCGGCAGATGGGCGTCGAACAGGTCATGCGCCTCGTCGCGCTTGCCGGCCTTGGACAGTTTCACCGTCTCCACCAGCATGTCGGGGAAGGCATAGCCGGTATTGGCGCCGTCCACGCCGCGGTCCAGCTCGAAATCCAGGAACAGGCCGTTATTGCCGATCAGGATGGAGATGTGGCGCATCGAGCCGTCTTTTTCCCAGCCGCGCAGGGTGGTGATCTTGTCCAGCCCCGGCCAGTCCTCATGCTTGAGCACCACCAGCGACGGATGCTCCATCACCACTTTGCGCACCATGCTGTTGGACATCACCACGCCGGTGGAATGCGGATAGTCCTGCAGCACCCAGGGAACGTCGCTGCCGACCGCTTCCACCGCATTGCGGAAATAGGCGGTGATCTGGTCATCGGTCTTGAGCCCGGCACCCGGCGCGATCATCACCCCGGCCGCGCCCAGATCCATCACCTTGCGCGTCAGGGAGCGCATGGCGGCGAAGCCCGGCGCCGATACGCCCACGATGATCGGCTTGCCGCTCGCGCGCTTGATCACCCGTTCCGCCAGCGCCAGCGCTTCATCCGCGTCCATCTTGGACGCCTCGCCGAGCACGCCCAGGATGGTGAAGCCGTTGCAGCCCGCTTCGAAATAGAAATCGGTCATGCGATCGACCGAATTCCAGTCGATGCCGCCATTTTCCTGAAAGGGGGTGGGGGCGATGGAATAGACCCCGGAGGCGCTGGTATCGAGCTTCATGGTTTTCCCTGTTTTTGGGCGAGACTAGCTGGCTGCGGCGGGCAGCGCCAACGCCAGTTTGTCGCCCTCCCATTTGGCCACGCTGGCGGCCGCGATGGCGGTCGCAACTGTGTTGGTGCAGGTGCGGCCCATGTCCATGAAATGGTCCACGCCCAGGATCAGCAGGGCGCCGGCTTCCGGCAGGTGGAAATAGGGAAGCAGCGACACCACCACCACCAGCGAGGCGCGGGGCACATTGGCGATGCCCTTGCTGGCAATGAAAATCAGGAACAACAGCTGGACGATCTGGCTGGAGCTGAGCGTGATGTCATAGGCCTGCGCCAGGAACAGAATCGCGAAGATGCAGTAGCACATCGAGCCGATCAGGTTGAAGGAATAGCCCAGCGGCAGCACGAAGCTGGCGATGCGGTTGGAAACGCCGATCTGCTCCAGCTTGTAGAGCAGCACGGGATAGGCCGATTCCGAACTGGTGGTGGCGAGCGCGATCAAGGCAGGCTCGCGGATTGCCTTCATCAGGGTCTTCTGTTGCGCAACACCCAGAACGGCCGCGCCCGCCACCATCAGCCCCGCCCACAGCAGCGCCAGCGACAGATAGAAGCCGCCGACATAGGAGGCATATTTGCCGATCACCTCGACCCCGCCTTGGGCGAGTGCCGCGCTCACCGCGGCGAAGACCGCGATTGGCGCCAGCATCATCACCAGCATCGCCATTTTCAGCACCAGATTGGCCAGCTGTTCGGTGATGGCGAGCAGTTGTTTGCCTTTTTCGCCCAATTGGGTCAGGGCCACGCCCGCCAGAAGCGAGAAGACCACGATCTGCAACACCTCGTTGCGCGCCATGGCGTCCAGGATCGAGGTGGGAACCAGATTGGTCAGGAACAGGGCAAGGCTGGTGGGCGGCGCCTTCAATCCGCTGGCTGCGGCATCCGCGCCGATCTTCAGGTGCAGGCCGGCGCCCGGCGCGATGGTTTCGACCATGACCAGCCCCAGGAGCAGTGACGCCAGCGAGGCGGCGATGAACCAGCTCATCACTTTCAGGGCGACGCGGCCGATATCGCCGGCATCGCCCATCCGGCCCACCCCGCTCACCAGGGTGGCCAGCACCAGCGGCGCGATCAGCATTTTGACGGCGCGCAGGAAGATCGTGGTGATCAGGCCCAGCCCCTGCTGCAGGGAATCCAGGCTTGCGGGATCATGGATCAAGGCGTGGCAGGCCAGGCCAAACAAAGCGCCCAGCAAGGTCGCCAGAAACACCAGCAAAGTCAGGCCCTTGCGCATATATCCCCGGTCTCTTGCGGCTTTGTCCGCTTTGTCCCTTTCGTGAACTCTAGCGGTGCAAAGCGGCTACGCCTAGACTTTGGGAAAAATGGCGGCGAATGATCGCCGGTGAAGAATAATCAAGGGGAATGATGATGCAATCGGCAACGCCGCGACTTGCGCTGGCACTATTTCTGTCATCGGCGCTGTGCGCGCTTGTGGCGGGCTCGGCCGCGGGCCAGGGACAACAGGCCGATGTGCTGATCAGCGGCGGCACCGTCTATGACGGCTCCACCGCCAAGCCCTTTACCGGCGATGTCGCCATCACCGGCGACAGAATCGTCTATGTCGGCCCCAAGGCGCCGATGAGCGCCAAGCGCACCATCGACGCCCATGGCATGATCGTGTCGCCGGGCCTGATCGATGCCCACACCCATTCCGATCATTTCCTGAATTCGCCCGATCCGGCCCAGCGCGCGGTGCCGGCCTGGGTGATGCAGGGTGTCTCCACCGTTTTCATTGGCGTGGATGGCAATGGCCCGCCCGACCTCAAGACGGAATTCGCCCGCTACAAGGCGCAAGGCGTCGGCACCAATGTCGTGTCCTATGTGGGCTTCGGCGCCATCCGCAAGGCGGTGATCGGCGATGCGGCGCGCGCGCCCACGCCCGATGAACTGGCCAAGGAAAAGGCGCTGACCGTCCAGGGCATGTGCGAGGGCGCGATCGGGCTTTCGGCCGGCCTGTTCTATGCCCCGCAGATTTTCGCCAAGACAGACGAAGTGATCGCGCTGGCCCAGGAGGCGGGGATGCGCGGCGGCATCTATGACACCCACCAGCGCGATGAGTCTTCCTATTCCATCGGCCTGATCGCCTCCACCAAGGAGGTGCTGCAGATCGGGCGCGAAGGCCATATTCCGGTGCATTTCTCCCATATCAAGGCGCTGGGCCATGACGTATGGGGCAAGTCGGACGAAGTGATCAAGCTGATCGATGATGCGCGCGCGTCCGGCCAGAATGTCACCGCCAACAATTATCCCTGGCTTGCGTCTCACACCGGCCTGGACGCGGCGCTGATTCCGCGCTGGGCGTCGGATGGCGGGGCGGCCGCCATGCTCAAGCGCTTCGACGATCCGGCGCTGATGGCGAAGATCAAGAAGGAAATGGCGGAGAATCTGGATCGCCGCGGCGGCGCCCAGACCCTGCTGCTCACCGCCGGCGAGGCGGACGGCGCCAATATCAGCAACGCCCCGCCGCCCGCATGGTCGGGCAAGTATCTGTCCGACCTGGCCAAGGAATGGAAGATGGATCCGCTGGACGCCGCCATCCGTGTCCTGCGCGAAAGCCGCGGCCATGCGTCGGTCGTCTCTTTCAACATCTCCGAAGCCGATCTGGAGAATTTCATGAAGCAGCCCTGGGTGGTGACCAGTTCGGACGGCGGCCCTGGCCATCCCCGCGAATATGCGACCTTCCAGACCAAATATGCGGTCTATGTGAAGCAGAAGCATGTGATCGATACGGCTTTCTTCATCCGTCATTCCAGCGGCCTGACCGCCGACATATTCAAGCTGGACCGGCGCGGCTATCTGAAGCCCGGTTATTTCGCCGATGTGCTGGTGTTTGATCCCAACGGCTATGTGCCCAAGGCGGACTATGTCCATCCCGCGGTGCTGTCGGCAGGGGTGCAGGAACTGTTCGTCAACGGTGTCGCCGCCGTGGACAATGGCAAGATGACGGGCTCGCTGTCGGGCCGGCCCTTGCCGCACACGCCGCCGCCGGGCACCTGCAAGTAACAGCATCAGGGGAATACGATGCGCCTATTCGCTTTGACGGCGGCTTTCACCGCTTTGCTGGCTTCATCGGCTCTTGCCCAGCCGGGCGAGATCAATGTGCTGACGCCGGGCGTAGTCTATAATGCCGGCATCCAGGATCTCGCGGCCGCCTATACCAAACAGACCGGCGTCAAGGTGACGGTCAAAGCCGACGGCATGGGCAAGATCGTCAACGACATCAAGACCGCGACCCCGATCGCCGATGTGATCGTGCTGCCCATCGCTTTCATGGACGGCATGGACGCGGAAAAAGCGCTTGTCCCGGGTACCGCCAGCGAACTGGGCCGGGTGCATATCGGGCTGGCGGTGCCCAGGGGAAAGCCGCATCCGGATATCTCGACGCCCGCCAAACTGGCTGCGGCGCTGAAGGCGGGCGGCACGGTGCTTTATTCCGATCCCGCCGGCGGCAGCATGGAAGCGCGCATCATCAACGACATGCTGCATCAGCACCCGGTCTTTGATGGTGTGAAAACCAAAATCAGCACCAAGGGCGAGGGCGGCGAGGCGCTGGTGCGCGGCGAAGGCGACATGGCGCTGCAACTGATCTGCGAAGTCCTGAACCATCCCGAACTCGAACTGGTGGGCCCGGTGCCGGAAGAACTGCACGCCTATATCGACACGTCGGTCGCCGTATCGCTGCGTTCAACCCGGGCCGATGCGGCAAAGGCGTTCATCGCCTATCTGATGCAGCCCGACCATGCCGCGCTGTGGAAGTCCAAGGGACTGGAGCGCAGACCCTGATTACTTCGCAATGGCAATGGTCAGGTGCGCCACGCCGTCCACTTCGGCGGTCAGCACGTCGCCGGGTGAAACCGCGGCCACGCCCGCCGGCGTGCCCGTATAGATCAGGTCGCCCGCTTCCAGCCGCATGGACTGGGAGATGAAGGCGATCACATCCGGCAGGGGCCAGATCATCTGGTCCAGATTGCCGTCCTGCTTCACCTGTCCGTTCACCGCCAGATGGATGCGGCCTTCCGCCGGATGGCCGATGTGGTCGGCCAGATGCAGCGCGCTGCAGGGGGCGGAGTGGTCGAAGCCCTTGCCCCAGTCCCAGGGACGTTTTTTGTCCTTGGCGTCCTGCTGCAGGTCGCGGCGTGTCAGGTCTATGCCCACGCCATAACCGAAGACGTGATCGAGCGCGGCCTCGCGCGCGATATTGGCGCCGCCTTTGGCGATCGCCGCCACCAGCTCGACTTCATGCTGCAGGTCTTTGGTCTGGGGCGGGTAGGCAATCGTCGTGCCGTCGGCCACCACCGCGTCGCCCGGCTTGCAGAAGAAGAAGGGCAGCTCGCGGTCGGGATCGGCCCCCATTTCGCGCGCATGGTCGGCATAATTGCGGCCAACGCAGAAAATCCGCCGCACCGCAAACAGTCTGGTGTCGCCCTCGACCGCGACGGCTGCCTGCTTCGGCGGCATGATTATGTAGGCATCATTCGCAGACATTTTTCCCTCATTGTTGCGCCGCAGCATGATCTGCGAGGTGCATAAAGTACACAAAACTTGCCGTTTGTGCGCCGTCCACTTACCGTCCGGCCAACCAAAAACCGCCAACCAAAAATCAAAGGGGAAGTATATGCGTAGACGCGAATTGTTCCGTGCGGCATTGGCGAGCACGGCAGTGGCCACGATGCTGTCGCAGAAGGAGGCGGTTGCGCAGGAAGCCTCGGCGCGGGCGGCCCGCGGCATGGCCATGCCCAAGATCAAGGATCTCAAGGTCATCGAATGCGCCCCCAAGGGCTCGCGCCTGACCGTGGTCAAGGTGGTCACCGACCAGGACGGGCTTTATGGCTATGGCTGCGCCACCTTCACCCAGCGTGCCGATCTGGTGAAGCCGGCAGTGGATCTGTATCTGAAGCCGCTGCTGGTGGGCCGCACTGTCGACCGCATCGAGGACATCTGGCAGATGTCCTACAATTCATCTTACTGGCGCAACGGTCCGGTCTTGAACAACGCCATCTCCGGCGTGGACCAAGGATTGTGGGACATCAAGGGCCGCATGGCGGGCATGCCGGTCTATCAGCTCCTGGGCGGCAAGGCGCGGGAGGCGGTGGACCTGTATGGCCATGCCGAAGGCGCGGAGATCCAGGACACCATTGACGACGCCAAGAAGTTCATCGCCCAGGGCTTCCGCCATGTCCGCATCCAGGTCGGTGTGCCTGGCATGTCCGGCTATGGTGCCCGCCAGGCCGGCGCCCGCTTCCCCTCGATCCACAACGAGCCGGTGTTCGAGCGTGAGGCGGCCAAGCGGCGGGCGCTGGCGCTGTTCGAGGCTGCCCGCAAGCAGCTGGGCGAGGAGATCGAACTGCTGCACGACGCCCATGAGCGCTACACGCCCACCGAAGCCGTGCAGTTCGCCAAGGATCTGGAACAGTTCCACCTGTTCTTCCTGGAAGATGTGCTGTCGCCGGAAGACATCATCTGGTTCAACAATATCCGCCAGCAATGCACGACTCCGCTGGCGATGGGCGAGCTGTTCAATTCGCCCCATGAATGGACGCCGCTGATCAAGGACCGCCTGATCGACTATATGCGCATGCACATCTCGCAGATGGGCGGGCTGACGCCGGCGCGCAAGGTGGCGGCGATGGGCGAGATCATGAACGTGCGCACCGCCTGGCACGGTCCGGGCGACGTGTCGCCGATCGGCCATGCCGCGATGGTGCATCTGGATCTCAACATCACCAACTTCGGCATCCAGGAATTCACGCCCTTCAACGATGCCGAGAAAGCGATCTTCAAGGGCGTGCCCGAAATGCGCGGCGGTTACTACTATGCCAATGACAAGCCGGGTTGGGGCATCGAGATCGACGAGGCGGAAGCGGCCAAGCACCCCTTCAACCATGACCAGCCGCTCAATGGCGGCTGGGGCGTAATCCGCCTGCCGGATGGCCAGGTGATCAAGCAGTAAGGCCGGAAAACAAAGGCCCCGCGATCCACAAGATGCGGGGCCTTTTTCCTTGCTTCTGGTCTGGCTTACATGCCGCGCAGCTCGCGCAGCGCGATCTGCAGCATGGCGCGGCAATGGCCGATATTGTAGGCCCAGGCGGCGTTGGGGTTCGTGCCCTTGGGCAGCAGCTTATCGATGGCCAGGCCGCGCGGATGCTCGGGGAAGATCAACCGCTTGTAGTTGTTCTTCACCAGCATCTTCATGATCGCGAACATGTCGTTGTCGCCATTGTCCGGAAAGACCTCGGTATAATCCTCGCGCGGCTTGCGCATCACGACATTGCGGAAATGCACCTGGCCGATGCGGTTGCGCGAGGCAAGCCAGTTGCCCACCACCAGCGGATCCTCGCCCAGCTCGCGGGTGACGCCGCAGTCCCAGGTCATGCAGTTGGACGGGGAATTCACCGTCTCGACCAGCCGCTTCCAGTCATTGAAGCTGTTCAGCACCTGGGCCGAGCCGCGGCTCATCGGCGCCGGCGGGTCGTTGGGGTGCACGGACATCACCACATTGTTCTTTTCGGCCACCGGAATGACTTCCCGCAGGAAGTATCCCATGTTTTTCCAGGTGTCTTCATAGCTTTGGGGGGCGCCGTCTGCCGGCAGCGGCGGCAGATCCTTCATCCGCTCATATTTGAACTCGGTCATGCCGGCGCCGCCGCGTCCCGGCACGGTCTGATAACCATCCTCGGCGCGATGATTGTAGAAATTCCATTCCAGCACCGGAATGCCCAGTTTTCCCATATTGACGATGGTCTGCTTGATCTTGCCGATTTCCTCATCGCGGCCCGGCAGGCCGCGCACGATCAGGTTCATCTTGGGATCAACGCCGCGGTTGTAGGACCAGCGGATCATCATGATGCCGATATGCATGTCGTGCTTCTTCAGCGCGTCCACCCGCGGCTGCAGGTAATCGACGCCCCAGGGCTGCTCCGGCACCGCCTGGGTATCGATCCAGTCGATACCGAGCTGCTTGATCTGGATGGCTTCCTGATCGCTCAACAGGTCTTCCATATAGGTGGTGAGCTTGGGGGTATCGGGACCTTCCTGCGGCTGGCCGATGCGCGTGGCCGGGTGCGGATTGTAGGGATCGCTCGGCCCCTGAGACGGCGGCATCTGCGCCAGAGCCGGCGTGGCGGCTGCGGCCGCTGCCGCGGCGCCCGCAAGAATGGAGGTCTCGAGCAGTCCCCGGCGGGACATCTGGTTCGGTTTGGTCATCTTTTTTCCTTGTTCACGGCGTTCATCGCCGGTTGTTGTCGGTCAGGTCGCGGACGTTATCAATTCCCGGCAAAGCGGCAAGCTACCAGGGAATGTCCTTGGCGTATTTCTGTATCAGGCCGGTGAAAACCGGCAGGTTTTTGTCGTAAGCGGGTTTGGACTTGGCATCCAGGGTGAAGGCCAGCAGATACTCGCCTTCCTCGGAATAGGCGATAGCCTTCCAGTCGCCCGCCTGTCCGGCGGCGGGCGCAAACGCCACCATGGTGAAAGGTGTCGAGTCCTTGTCATAGATGTCGGGGCGCTTGGTAACTTGCGTACCGGGCGGGGCCGCAGCCTGGTCCTTGTCCATCAACTGCGACAGGCTCCCGGTTTCGCCGCTTCTGGGATAGCCGCGCGCCTGGATGGTGACCTCCGAAGTGGCGGGATCGGCGCCATCGGGAACCAGGAAATTGGCGGCGCGGTTCATGCTCAATTCCTGATCCTGGTGCCAGTCGGCAATGTCGGGCAGCTTGGGCCAGGACTTGTTGCCATCGGGGGTGGCGAATTGCAGCATTTCGGCGCCGGCCGGCGAGAGGCTGAAAGACGCAGCCAGACAGGCTGCAAGCAGCGCCGGTGTCAGGGACTGCCTTGGCATGTTGATCCTCCCGCGGCCGAAATCCAGGCTGTCAGCTTAGCGGACCATCTCCACTTTGTAGAGATGAGGATTGTCGTCGGTGCGCAGGGTGTAGCTGCCAAATGTGCCCTGGCTGACGGTGACCGTATAGGTCGAGGGCGGCCGCAACCAGGTCGCCAGCACGCCGCTGTCCACATCCACCTGCCGCCATTGCTGGCCGTTTTGCAGGGTGATGACAAAGGCGCCACTTTTTTCAAAACGATAGGATGCCATGCGCGAGACGGCGAACGGCGGGGCTTCGCCCAGCAGGTTGGCGAAGAAACCCGGCTTTTTGCGCGGCGCCGGCTGGGTCGCGACGCGCGGCGGCTGCGGCATCTCGGCTGCTGCCGGCATGGAGGACAGTGGCATGATCGGGCCCGCGGGCACCAGGCGCTGCTGGAATTCCGGCGCCGGCGGCAGGCCCAGATGCCCGCGCATCGGCTGTTCGGCGCCGTAGAGGCAATCCAGCCAGGTGCGGTCGTCATGGATCACGCTACAGCGCTGGATGCCCGACAGCACATCGTCGCGCGCGTTGGTCTGGGCGTTTGCCGTGCCCGCAGCGATTACACCGCACAGCAACACGGGAATGGTTTTTCTGATCGTCACGCCGTTTGCCCCCCCACTGTTTCGCATTGGCTCCGGGCCATGCTTTGTGGCTAGAGTTTGATGACGCTTTGAGACCAAATCAATGGCCACCCAGGAACCCGCCGATATCGCGGCGGCTTTCGCCCACGCCAGCCTGCTGCACCAGCAGGGCAGGCTGAAGGAAGCGGCCCCGCTCTATCGTCGCATTCTGCTGGCGGATCCGGGCCATTTCGACGCCCATCATATGCTGGGGCTGCTCCATGCCCAGCAGGGCGAGTTCCTGGAGGCGGTGAAGGCGATCGGCCATGCGCTCAAGCTCAATCCCCGCAACCAGCAGGCCCTGTCCAATTTCGGCAATGTGCTGCGGGCGCTGGGCCAGCGGGATGAAGCCGTTGCAAGCTATGACGCCGCCATTTCGGAAAACCAGGACGATGCGGTGGTCTGGTTCAATCGCGGTCTGTTGCTGGCGGAGATGCGCCGCCTGCCGCAGGCAGTGGCAAGCTATGAGCGCGCCATCGCCATTGCACCCGATCATGGCGAGGCGATGCTGGCCTGCGCCGCGGCCCTGGGCGATATGGGCCGGCTGGAAGACGCGCTGGCGGCCAGCGACGGCGCGATCGCGGTCAGGCCGGAGTTGGCGGCGGCGTTCAATCTGCGCGGCACCCTGTTGTGGCGGATGGGACGCCCGGACGCGGCGCTGGACGCATTCCATAGCGCGCTGTCCCTCGCGCCGGTAAATGCCGAGTTTCTCAACAATCGCGGCCTGGCATTGACGGCGCTGGAGCGCCATGAAGAGGCGCTGAAAAGCTATGACGCGGCCCTGGCGGCGCGTCCGGGATATGTCGAGGCGTTGAACAATCGGGGCAATGCGCTGGCCAGCCTGCAGCGTTTCGACGAGGCGCTGGAAAGCCATGACAAGGCGCTGACGCTCAGGCCCGGCCATCCCGAGGCGCTGGCCAACAGGGGCGCGTCCCTGGTGGGGCTGCAAAGATTCGAAGAGGCGCTCGAGGCCTATGCGGCGGCGTTGCGGCATCAGCCGGCCAACGGCAAGGCCCATTACAATCGCGGCGTGGCGCTGGGGCATATGCAACGCTTCAGTGAGGCGCTGGCGGAGTTCGAGACGGTTCTCGCCGCTCATCCGCGCCATCCGCATGCGCTCAGCGCCGCCGCCAATGCCGCGCTCAATCTTTGCGACTGGCCGAAGGTGAAGCTGTTCGGCGAAAGGATCGCGCGAGCCGTGGCGGAAAATACGGCCGTCATCGCGCCTTTCACCTTGCTGGGCTATAGCGATGACACAGCGCTTCATCTCATCTGCGCCAAGGCGTGGCTTGCGGGCATCGGCGCGCAATGCCGCGGGCCCTGGGGCGAAGCTGTGGCGCGCGGGCATCAGAGGTTGCGTATCGCCTATGTCTCATCGGACTACGGCGCTCATCCGGTTGGCTACCAGCTTGCGGCGCTGCTGGAACGGCATGACCGGTCCGGGTTCGAAATCCATGGGGTCTCGACCGGCGCGGACGACGGCAGCGATATCCGCTCCCGCCTGATCGGCGCCTGCGATCAATTCCATGACGTCCATCTGATGAGCGACCGCGAGGCGGGCGCCCTGCTTCGCCGGCTTGAGATCGATATCGCAGTGGACCTGAACGGGCACACCCAATATGCACGCCCCGGCCTGTTGGCCGCGCGGCCGGCGCCGGTACAGGTAGGCTGGCTGGGTTATCCCTCGACCACCGGCTTGGCCTCAATGGACTATATCATTGCCGACGCCCATGTCCTGCCGTTCGCCGCCCAGCCCCATTACAGCGAGATGATCGTGCATCTGCCGGACAGTTATTTCGCGCCCGGCGACCCGCCGCCCGTTGCGCTGCCGCCGTCCCGGCGGGAGGAAGGCCTGCCGGCGGACGGTGTGGTTTTCAGCTGCTTCAATCAGAGCTGGAAAATCGGCGAAGCCCTGTTCGATGTGTGGATGCGGCTGTTACGGGAAGTGCCTGAAAGTGTGCTGTGGCTCAGGGAGCATCCGCCGGAGGTGCGCGCGCGCCTGGAGCGGGAAGCGCAATCGCGCGGCGTGGATGCCGGCCGGCTGGTCTGGGCGAAACGCGCCAGCCGTGAACGCCATCTGGCGCGCCTCGGCCTGGCGGACCTGATGCTGGACACGCTGCCCTACAACGCCCATGCCACCGCCAGCGATGCGTTGTGGGCCGGCGTGCCGGTGATCACATGTGCAGGTCGGACTTTCGCGGGCCGCGTAGCGTCCAGTCTGCTGCATGCGGCGGGCCTTGCGGAACTGGTCACCACAACATTGGCCGATTATGAAAGTCTGGCGCTGACGCTGGCGCGCAGTCCAGAGGCGCGTGCCGGCTTGCGGGAAAGGCTTGCGCGCAACCGGGAGAAGGCTCCGTTTTTCGATTCCACACGCCATGCCCGCATGATGGAGGCGGCGTGGCGGCAGATGTGGCGAAACGCGCAAAATGACGCGCCGCCCAAAGGCTTCGCCCTCACCCTGGAAACGGCTCCATAGCGCCATTCACGGCAAAACTCCGCGCCGGCTCGCCATTTTTCCAGGCCTGCCGCATAGAGGTATAGGCGGCTTCCAGATTCCGCCGGAACAGATCGGTGTCGAACAAGGGGGTGGTCAGGCGATTGGCCGCGAGTTTTTGCCTGGCGGCCTGCAATGCTTCAGTATCTTCGGCCAGATGGATCGCCAGTCTTTCATAATCGGCGATGGAACGGGTCACCATCTCCGGCATGCCGATGGCGTAAAGCAGGCTGGCCGCGACCCGGCCGGGAAAACTGGTCCCCAGACAGGTGAGAAGCGGAAGCCCTGCCCACAGCGCGTCGCTGGCGGTGGTGTGGGCGTTGTAGGGCAGGGTGTCCAGAAACAGGTCGGCCTGCTTCAACCGCGCCAGATGCTGTTCATGCGGCAGCGATGGCGCAAAGACCAGACGCTCCGGCGCAATACCATGCCGTTCAGCCTGCTGTGACAGATTGGCCTGAAATGGCGGCCTGGCGTCCAGCAGCCACAGCACGCTGCCATCCACCGCCTTCAGGATGCGCATCCAGGCGGCGAAGACATCCGGCGTGAGCTTGTAGCTCTGGTTGAAATTGCAGAACACAAAGCCTTCACGCGGAAGTCCCAGCGCGGCGCGATCCGGCGTGTCCGGCGCGATCGCGCGCTTGCGGTCGTTGACCTGATAGCTGTGCGGCAGCCAGACGACCTGCTCATCGTAGAAGCGCCGGTCTTCCTCGGGAATCACCACCCTGTCGGCGACGATATAATCCATATAGGGTGCGCCCAGGGTGGCCGGAAATCCCAGATAATTGACCTGGATGGGTGCGGCGCGTCGCGCGAACACGCCCATGCGCGGGGCGCCGAAATAGCCATTGAGATTGACCAGTATGTCGATCTCTTCGGCGCGGATACGGGCGACCGCTTCCGCGTCGGTCATCTGGTTGATGTAGATCAGCCGGTCGAATGACGCTTCCAGCCGCTGGCGCATGGGACTGCCGTCGCCGCCGCCATTGTCGACAGCGATGATTTCGAATCTGTCCCGGTCATGCAACTCATAGAGACCGGCCATCAGATAGGCGGTGGCCTGTTCGCGGAATTCGCCCGAGAGATAGCCGATGCGGATTCTGTCATGGCCATGGCGGAAGGCCGGCGGCTGGTCGAAAAGCGGGAACAGGCTTGAGGCGAAAATCCGCGAACAGGCCTGCAGGTCCGCCGGTGAGGATGACAAGGCCTGATAGACAAAGGGACGTACCACGCGCCGTCCGTTGCGCGCGCCTTCGTCGATCGACGCTTTTTCGGCTTCGAAGCCTTGCCAGTCGGCACCATAGGTTTTCAGATGGAGCAGTTCGCCGCGCGCATAAGGTTGCGTGGGGTCGATCGCCAGGGCTGCCTTGAGGTCGGCCACCGCGCCCGCCTGATCGCCATTTAGCGTCCATTTGAGCAAGCCACGATTGGCGAGAGCATCGGCAAGACCGGCATCCAGCGCCACCGCCTTCTCAAAATCGGCCAGCGCTTCACCGTCGCGCTTGAGTGCTTGCAACATTGCGCCCCGTCCATTCCAGGCGCGCGCGTTGCCGGGTTCGGCGGCAATCACCTTGGCATAATCCGCGAGGGCTTGCTCCGTTTCACCCATTTCCTGCAGCAGGAAGGCGCGGTTGAGCAGGACGCCCGTATGACCGGGCTGCGCAGACAAGAGTTGGTCGTAGTTCGCCCGGGCTTCGGCCTTGCGCCCCAGATGCCAGAGCGCCGTGCCGCGATTGTTGAGAGCCTCAATATCACCGGGACGCAGCGAGAGAACGTGGTCGAAGCTTTCCAGCGCCTCGGGAAAGCGGTCCATGGCCAGCAGGGCGATACCGCGATTGAGCCAGGCGTCGGCGAAGCCCGGCTCCAGGGCGATTGTCTTCTCGTAGCTTGCAAGCGCTTGGGCGGGACGCTTCAAGTCCGACAAGACAATGCCGCGGTTGTAGTGGACGCGGAATGCATCGGGCGCCAGCGCCAGGGCCCGATTATAGCTCTCCAGGGCCTGATCCAGCCGCCCGATTTGTCGGAGCACATTGCCGCGATTGTCGAAGGCGGAAGCGAATTTGGCGTTCAGGCCCAGCGCCCGGTCATAGCTGATGAGTGCTTCTTCCAGCCAGCCCAGGGCGGCGAGCGCGATGCCACGGTTGTAATGGCATTCGGCGCTGCCCGGCCGCAGCGCAAGCGCCTTGTCATAGCCGGACACGGCTTCGGCGAAGCGGTTAAGCTGAAACAGCGTCGTGGCCCTGTTGTAGAGCGCCTCAAAAAAATCGGACCGGACCGCCAAGGCTCGATCGAACGCGGTGAGCGCCTCGGACAGCCGGCCGGCTGCCATCAGGGTCTGGCCATAATTGCCGAGCGCGCCGAAATCCCGTGGCTGGAGCTTGAGCGCGCTCTCGATCAGCCGAAGCGCTTCCGCATAGCGGCCCTGCTGTCCGCGCAGCACGCCGAGAAACTGGAGCGCCGCGAAGTTGGCGGGCTCCTGCTCCAGGATCTGCGCATAAAGCCGCGCCGCCTGATCCAGCTGGCCCCGGCGATGCAGATCAAGCGCGTCCTGAATCGCCGTCACGATTCAGCGCTTCAGTCCGAAGGCATAGACATGGGCGTCATGCGAGACCAGAAACACCTTGCCCGCCGCCACCGCCGGCTGGCTGAAATGCACCCAGCTGCCAAGCAGTTTGCCGCTGGAATAAAGCTCCTTGCCGGTCTTTGCATCCAGCGCATAGAGCACCATCGGCGCCAGCGGCGTAGAGCGGAATTTGGCCAGGCTGGCGATGGTCTCCGGCGGTTCGCCATTGACGGAACGGCCATGCCCTTCGGGATTGGAGATATGCTGGGCGGTCTGCTCGCCGGTCTGCACGGCGTAAACCGCGCCATTGGCGACCGCGACATTGTCGGGCACCGCCAAGTCGCGCGACATCCATAGCGGCGCCAGCGAAGGGCCGTGGCCGTCATCGGTGACTTGCAGCGCCATGACGCTGCCATGCGGCGCGGGCCCATAGCTCTTCGGAAACGCCAGATTGTCCCTGGCCGGCGGACCCCACATCGGGACATACAAATAGCGGCCGCCTTTCTCGTCCTGCCAGGTCGAGATTTCGCCCCACACGCCGGCGCCATAATAATGTTCCGCGTCATTGCCCAGGCGCGGCGACTGGGACAGCGGTTTGGAATGATCGGTGCCGCCGAGATTTTTGGCGTCCAGCAGATAGACAACCGCTTCCTTGGAAGAGGTTGCCAGCAGCGTCTGATCCTTGAAGGGAAAGATCACCGGTCCGCCCGAGCCCAGGTCCAGATCCTTGGCATTGAGATATTGCCAGTTGGACGGCGTGAAGGAATCAGCGATGCCATAGGCTTTGGGCGCCACCGCGATCACCGCATTGCCGAATATGCCGCCGGCCGGATCGTGGCTGCCATCGGCGGTCTGGACATAAAGCCCTTTGGGACCGAGCACCGGACCACCGCGGCCCCAGGGACCAGCCGGACGGCCGCGGCCGGTCAGGAAGCGCGACAGCTGCGGATGGGCCGGATCGCCGATGTCCATCGCCGCCACCGAGCCGGATTCGATCGGCTGCGCGGCATCACCGCCGCAGCCGCGGCTGGTCGCGGTATAGACCACGCCATTGACCAGGTTGAGGCTCCAGTTGCGGCTGTTCGGCGCCACGAAGGGCATCGGCGTCAGTTTCTCCTCGCCCGATGCCAGGCTCAGGCCGCGCAGCTTGCCGTCGCTGGTGGTGAAATAGATCACGCCGGCGCGGCCGTCGATCACCGGCGTTGCCTGTTCGGTATTGGCGCAGTTGGTGTTGGCGGCGCGCAGCGGCGTGGCCGTGTTGGGAAAGCTTTTCTGCCAGACGATCTGGCCGGTATCGGCGTCCATGGCATAGATGGTATCGTCAATGCCGACGGTGAAGACCAGGTTCTTGCGGCCTTGCGGGGTTTCCACGCCGCTCACCACCAGCGGCGCGGTGAGGGTGGAAAGCGAGGTATCCACGGGCGGCGTGGGCAGTTGGGCGCTCCACAACAGCTTCAGATGACTGACATTGGCGGGCGACAGTATGGTCTCGGCCGTGTTCCAGCCGCTGCGTTGCTGGTCATAGCCGAAGCTCAACCACTCGCTGGCTGTCTGCGGCTGGGCCTGACCTGCGGCCGAGAGCAACAGCAATGTGACCAGCGCCCATGGCGTCTTCTTCTTCGGCATTGGATTCCTGCCCCGGTTGTCGGCGTCACGATATGCAATCACCATCCACTTGCACAGCCGATTCCGGTAACCGATAGTCGGACCAACAGAAACGCTGGCGCAACGAACGCGGGCGCAAACTTCGGATTCGGGACACTTGGGGGGAGTGGGATGAAACCGTCCTGGCTTCGGTCACTGGTTCTGGCGGGCGTGTGCCTTCTTTCCGGCCGCACGGGACTGCATGCCATGACGGCGGACGACCGGGCACTGGTCCATGCGGACAGCGACCGGGACAATTGGCGGCTGCACGGCCGCACCTATGACAATCAGCGCTTTTCCCCGCTCACCCAGATCAACAAGGATACGGTTGGCCAGCTGACCCTGATCCGCACCTTGCACACCGGGGTCAACAACAGTTTCGAGGATACGCCCATCGAAGTGGATGGCGTGCTTTACACCGTCACCGCCACCAACCATGTCGCGGCCTGGGACGCGGTAAGCGGGCAGCAATTGTGGGCGTGGCAGCCGGACAAACTGGACTATACCGAAGCCTGTTGCGGACCCCAGGCGCGAGGCGTCGCCGTCGCTTATGGCAAGGTCTATACCGCGCTGTTCGACGGGCATCTGGTGGCGCTGGATGCCAAGACCGGCAAGCTGCTTTGGGAAACAGATCCCGCCAAGACCCATCCCGAGCCGCAGCAGTATTACACTTACACCCAGGCGCCACAGGTCTATGACGGCATGGTGTTCGTGGGCACCGCCGGCGCGGAATATGAAACGCGCGGCATGGTTGAGGCTTATGACGCCGGGACCGGCCGCAAGATCTGGGAATTCCGCACCACCGCCGCGCCCGGCGAGCCCGGCGGCGACACCTGGCATGGCGATGCCTGGAAATTCGGCGGCGGCTCGGTGTGGAACACGCCCACGGTGGATGTGAAGAACGGCCTTCTGGTGCTCTCCACCGGCAATCCCAATCCTGACTATCAGGGCGAAACCCGGCCGGGCGACAATGCCTATACCGACTCCCTCCTGGCGCTGCATGTCAAAAGCGGAAAGCTGGCCTGGTGGTACCAGGAAGTTCCGCACGATCTGTGGGACTATGACGCCAGCGCCCCGGTGATGCTGTTCGACGCCCGGGATGCCAATGGCCGCACCATTCCCGCGGCGGGCGAAGCGGGCAAGGTGGGCAATGTCTTCATCGTCAATCGCCTGACCGGAAAACTGCTCCACAAGTCCGAGCCTTTTGTGGATCAAAGCCCGAACATGTTCACCCCGCCGAGCCGCGAGGGAACCACGCTTCTGCCGGGCGTCAGCGGCGGCTCGCTGTGGCAGCCGCCGGCCTTTTCGCCGCGCACCGGCTATTTCTATGTGCTGGGCGCCAATATCCCGATGACCTTCACCACCATCGACTTCAAGGACAGCAAGCCGGGCGGGCCCTGGGTCGGTCGCCATACCGGCGGGGTGATGAAACGCGCCGATGGGCCGCAATCGGGAACATTGACGGCGATCGACGTCAACAGCGGCAAGATCGCCTGGCAATACAAATCCCCGCAGCCGATGTTCGGCGGCGTGCTGGCGACCGCCAGCGATCTGGTATTCGCGGGCGAAATGAATGGGGATTTCAGCGCCTTTGACGCCCGCTCGGGTGCGAAACTCTGGAGCCACCACTTCGACAAAGGCGTGTGCTCCCCCGCCATCACCTATCGCGTGCGGGGCGTGCAGTATCTTGTGGTCGGCGCGAATGGCTGCCGCGGCGGCCATGTGCCGCTGGGCTCGCCGCTGTATACAGACGAGGTGGCGATCTTCGCGCTCAAATCCTGAGCGGTCTTTCACGGAGTGAGAGATCAACTTCTGGTTTGGCGAATTTCGCAACGCAATAAGGGAAGTTTCGGTGGGCGTAGCAAAATTGCTACAGCACGAATCCCCAATTTTGCTTAATGTTCCCGCCAATTCGACGAAGTTCGAAACATCCAGGGGGACGAAAATGCATTCCCAAAACCATGCCCGGACTCCACGTCGCGCCAAGTCCGTTTCCGCAGTAAAACCGGGACTTTTCGCAACCGCCG
>DATAWO010000021.1:0-3773 GCA_036267165.1 Rhizomicrobium sp.
TGGCCCTGAGCGTAAGCGAAGGGCCGGAGAGCTATTTGCAGGAAAGTTGGCCTTGAGCGTAAGCGAAGGGCCGGAGAGCCATTTGCAGGAAAGTTGGCCTTGAGCGTAAGCGAAGGGCCGGAGAACTGCTCGCAGGAAGCTTCCGCAGCCGAGAGGCATCAGGCTTCGGCGCTTTCGTGCCCGAAAACAGCCCGGAAACCCGCTGATTTGACTCGCCGTCATTATGACAGAAATAGCACTGTCATTATAATTCTGTCAGGCGACCGAATTTTCTTGAAACCTGTTGCATCTTTGCATAGTTTAATTGGTGAAGATGGCCTTGAGCTGTTGGCACTGCCCCCCGCTCGCTTCCAGCTCCCATCTTCTTGGGGTAGCCGGTCATCCCCTCCCGGCTGCTCCTCGCGCATTTAAGCGCATTTACCCCCGGCCCCCCGGCCGGGGGTCTTTTTTTGTGCTTCACGCCCTGTTGGGGGCGCCATCACACAACCACCCGGCGCAGTGTGAGACTCAGGCGGCCACCGCCGGGAACCAGCCGCGAAGTGCCGGGCCGGATGCGGTCTATGCCGTGATAGGCGAGCCGGGCCGCCCCACCGAAGGCGATCACGTCGCCGGAGGCCAAGGTCACGCTTCGGGTCTTGCCGGTCCGTGAGGATCCGCCGATGCGAAACAGGGCCTCGTCGCCCAGCGACACCCCGATCACCGCCGCGCTGGTATCCTTCTCGTCGCGATCCTGGTGCAGCCCCATTTTGGCGTCCGGCCGGTAGAGATTGACCAGGCAGCATTCAGGCGGCGGCCCGTCATTGATCTCGGTCCACAGCGCGAGCAGGGCATCGGGGATGGCCGGCCAGGCCTTGCCCGTCACCGGGTGGCTCGCCTGGTAGCGATAGCCGCTTTTGTCGGCGACCCAGCCGAGCGCGCCGAAGTTGCTTTCCTCCGCCGAAAAGGGCTTGGCGGTGCCTGGCATCACCGGGCGATAGAGCGGTGCTTGCCTCAGCCGCGCCAGAACCTCGTCCAGCAAGGACGTCTGTTCCTGAGGGGAGAATTTTTCACGCCACAAAAACACACCCGGCGCTACTTGCAGCTTCACCATTGCCTGGGTGAACGGGTGGGCCTGGTGAAGATGGCGGCATAGCTGCCTCCCATGCCCTTCGCGTCCAGCCAGGCCTTGAGCTTTTCCGGCGTATAGCTTTGCGCGATCCACTGGGCCAGTGCCGCGCCGCCGCTGTCCTGGCGTGCGAATTCCGGAAACAGCTTCAGCCAGCGCTGCTGGGTCTTGGGGAAGTGCAGGTAGGGAAAGCGCGCGAACTGGGCCAGCGCCGCGTCCATCGCCCCCCAGCCATTGCGATGGATCAGATACAGCGCGGCCGCGAAGCTGGTGCGATCCTGCCCGCCGGAGCATTTGAGCAGAAAGGGCTTGGGCGCGGTGTCGAAGCTTTCGATCAGGGTCACCAGCATCGTCCGCGTCGGCAGCTTGCGGGAATCCAGCATGGCGTCGAGATGGGCGATGCCCGCGCTCTCGGCCTCCCGCGTCTCCTTTTTCCACCAGTTCAGATCGTCGTTGCGGCCGCGCAGATTGATGATGGCGCGGATGCCGCGTTTCCTGAGAAAGGGTTTGAGCTGGCCTGCCCAGGCCTGCATGGCGCGCGCCGCCTCGCCCGGCACCACCCAGTGGAAGTTGTAGAGAATGTCACCCGGGCTTCGCATAGGATGGAATTAGCATAATCGGTACGGGAATGCGCATCACCAAACAGGCTCTGGTCCGCCGCTGGACCCTGTCCACCATCGCGGCCGCGCTCGTTTTCGCCGTGCTGGCCTGGTCGGACTACCGGCTGAAGGTGTTGTCGGGCGCCAATACCCTGGACCTGCAAGGCTTCAACTCGGCCGTGCAGTATCGCTGGGCTTTCCTGCACTGGCCGTCGCGTTATGCGGTGCGGGCAGGCTTCGACTGGGGCCTGGATTATCTGTTGATGCCGCTTTATGCGGCCGCCTTTTTCTATTCCGGCATCCTGACGCGGGAGGCTTTTGCGCCGCGTCCAGGCACCCTGCGCCGCATCCTGACCTTGCTGGCGGCGGTGCCCATCGCCGGCGCGGTGCTGGATGCAATCCAGAATATGCTGGAACTCGACCAGATGCTGTCGGGCACGAGCGACGACATCGCGCGCATCGCCTTCACCGTCTCCAACGCCAAATGGATGGCGGTCACTGTCGGCCTGATCCTGCTGGCCGGGGCGGTGATGGCGAGGTTGGCGGAGAGGCGCCGGAAGGCGGCCAAAAAGTCGGTCTGAACCGATACTTGACCGCAAGGCGTCTTTGCGTATATTCCGCCGCTCCCCGGGGGACTCACCTTCTCCGGAAACCCCGTATTTTCAAGGATTTAGGCCCATGTACGCGGTCGTCCGCACCGGCGGAAAACAATATAAGGTGGCCAAGGACACGGTCCTGAAGGTCGAAAGCCTGACGGGCGACGTCGGCGCCAGGCTGGACCTGGAAGTCCTGATGCTGGGTGGCGATACCCCCAAGATCGGCTCTCCGCTGGTCCAGGGCGCCAGCGTCCAGTGCGAAATCGTCGATCACGGCCAGGGCGAAAAGGTCATCGCCTTCAAGAAGAAGCGCCGCAAGAACACCCACCGCAAGCGCGGTCACCGCCAGCACTTCACCACGGTGAAGGTGCTCGGCATCACCTCTGGCAAGGATTCTGGGGGCTAAGGAGTTAAGTCATGGCGCACAAGAAAGCCGGTGGTTCCTCGCGCAATGGTCGCGATTCAAACCCCAAGATGCTGGGCGTGAAGCTGTTCGGCGGCGAAGTCGCGCTGGGCGGCAATGTGATCGTGCGTCAGCGCGGCACCAAATTCTATCCGGGCGAAGGCGTGGGCATGGGCAAGGACCATACCCTTTTCGCGCTCCGCGACGGCCATGTCTCGTTCAAGACCGGCTACAAGCGCCGCACCTTCGTATCCGTGCTTCCCGCCCAAGATTCCCACGCGAATCCGGCGATGAAGATCGCGGCAGAATAGGCGGCTGAAGACATAGGCCGCCAACCAATTGGCGGCCCATACGTGATGCGAGGGAGATGGTCCGCCATCTCCCTTTTTTCTTCCCTCGCGCGAAAGGACCTGCGGGGGATGTCATGTGTGTTTTGGAGAGCGAAAGACTGGTCTTGAGACCGCCACGGCCTTGCGACATTCAGAGCATGGCCGTGTGGTTGAGCGACTATGACGTGGCGCGGATGACCGCGCGCGTGCCGCATCCATACGGTGAGGGCGATGCCGAGGCCTTTGTCGCCGCGGGCGCGCCAAACCGTTTCGTGATCGAGCACAAGCGCGGCGGCGTGTTCCTGGGCATGGCGGGACTGCATGTCGATGAGGGCTGCGAGTTCGGCTATTGGCTGGGCAAGCCCTTCTGGGGCCAGGGCTATGCCACCGAGGCGGCGCGGCGGCTGGCCGAATATGCCTTCATGGTGCTGGGGCTGGAAAACCTCCATGCCGGCTGGTTCTACGACAATCCGGCATCCGGCCATGTCCTGGCCAAGCTGGGCGCGCGCCATAACGGCTCGCGGATGCGGGATTGCCGGGCGAGGGGCATGCAGATCCTCTGTCATGACATGCTGTTGACGCGGGCCGATTTCCTGCGAAAACAGGCCGCTTAAAGAGGCTTTAGATGCGCTTTTTGGACGTCGCCAAGGTCTATGCCGCTAGCGGTGCTGGCGGCAATGGCTGCATCGCCTTTCGGCGCGAGAAGTTCATCGAGTATGGCGGGCCCTATGGCGGTGACGG
>DATAWO010000022.1:0-18616 GCA_036267165.1 Rhizomicrobium sp.
GTCGGCGCGGAAAATCTCCGACAAGATCGCCATGCTCTATGGCGGCAAGATCATCTGGGCGGGCCCTACGGCCGCGATCGATCATACCGGCAATCCTTACGTCGATCAGTTCATCCACGGCAGGGCTGAGGGGCCCATTAAGATGGCGGTGAAGGCTTGAGTTTTGTTGTCATCCCGGGCGCGGCGCAGCGCGCAACGGTGCGCCGCAGAACCGGGTCCAGTTGTCGGCAAGATGGATTCCGGCTCGCGCGCGTCGCGCTTGGCCGGAATGACAAAAAGGTGCCGCGCCGAGGGGCCGATTAAGATGGCGGTGAAGGCATGACGGCGGATGTGATCGCGCGTCTTGCCGATGTTTACCGGCGCTTTGCCGACCGCGAGGCGGTCAGCCGTTCACCGCTCTATGTGGAGATTTGCGAAGGCATCGCGGGCGATGGCGAATTGCTGTCCCTGCTGGTGCAACTTCCACTGGAGAAGCGCCAGCCGAACCTCCTGCTGGCGGCGGTGAAATATCTGCGCGGAGTTTCGGAGGGTTGGCCGGATTTCCGTTCCTGGGCGCTGTCGCACTGGAATGAGATTGCCCCCGTCATTCTGGCCCGTCGCACGCAAACAAACGAGCCGGCGCGCTGCGCAACGCTTTTGCCGCTGCTTGCGCAATTGCCGCCGCCGCTTGCGCTCCTGGAAGTTGGCGCGTCCGCCGGCCTTTGTCTGCTGCCGGACCATTACGCCTATGACTATGGGGATCGCCAGGTTTCGCCGGCGATTGCCGTGCCGAATGCGCCCCTGTTTCATTGCACCGTCAATCCGGCCACACCCGTTCCGCCGCGCAATCTGGATGTCGTCTGGCGCGCCGGCCTTGACCTCAACCCGCTCGATCTTGCCGATCCCGCCGATGCGCGCTGGCTGGAAGCGCTGGTGTGGCCGGGCGAGGGTGAACGCGCCCGATTGCTGCAAGAAGCCTTGGCGTTGGCGCGGCGCGATCCGCCCCGGATAGTGCGCGGCGACCTGCGTTATGACCTGCGGGCCCTGGCGGCTGAGGCGCCCAAAGACGCAACCCTGGTGATCTTTCACACCGCGGTCTTGGCCTATGTGCATGATGCGTCTGATCGTGCGGCGTTCGCCGATACGGTCAGGGCGCTCGGGGCTCAATGGGTCAGCAATGAAAGCGCGGAGATATTCAATCGTCCCGATGAGCCACCGGCGCCGTGGGGGAAATTCCTGCTTTCCCTGAACACCCGTCCTGTCGCATACACCGACCCCCATGGCGCGGCGATGGAATGGCTGGCCAGTTGACGCCTGTGCTAAACTAGAATCATGGCCAAATCCTCCGCCTCTTTCGTCTGCCAATCCTGCGGCGCCACCCATGCCAAATGGTCGGGCAAGTGCGAGGCCTGTGGCGGCTGGAACACCATCACCGAGGAAGGCGTCGCTCCGCCGCTGGGCACGGGAGCGACCCGACGAGCGAAAGGCCGCAGGATCACGCTGGAAGACCTGAAAACCGAGGACGCGCCGCCCCAGCGCCGCCCCACCGGCATCGCCGAATTCGACCGGGTCACCGGCGGCGGGCTGGTGCCGGGCTCCGCCCTTCTGGTTGGCGGCGATCCCGGCATCGGCAAGTCCACCATCATCCTGCAGGCCCTGGGCAAGTATGCCCAGAATGGCGGCCATGCGATCTACATCTCCGGCGAGGAGGCGATGGCGCAGGTGCGCATGCGCGCCGCCCGCATGGGGCTTTCGGACGCGCCGCTGATGCTGGGCGCCGCCACCAATGTGGAAGACATTCTGGCGACGCTGGAAGCCGGCAGGCCGCCGGCCATTGTTGCCATCGATTCCATCCAGACGCTGTGGACCTCGGCGCTGGATGCCGCGCCCGGCACCATCGCCCAGGTGCGCACCGCCTCCTTCGATCTGGTGCGCTACGCCAAATCGTCGGGCGCGGCGCTGCTGCTGGTTGGACATGTCACCAAGGACGGCCAGATCGCCGGCCCCAAGGCGGTCGAGCATCTGGTCGATGCGGTGCTCTATTTCGAGGGCGAGCGCGGCCATCACTTCCGCGTGCTGCGCGCGGTGAAGAACCGTTTCGGCGCCACCGACGAGATCGGCGTGTTCGAGATGACGGGCAAGGGGCTGGCGGAAGTCGCCAATCCCTCGGCGCTGTTCCTGGGCGACCGCAAGCAGGCCTCGCCCGGCACCGCGGTGTTCGCAGGCCTGGAAGGCACGCGGCCCTTGCTGTGCGAAATCCAGGCGCTGGTTTCGCCCACCAGCTACGGCACCCCGCGCCGGGCGGTGGTGGGCTGGGACACCGGCCGGCTGGCCATGATCCTGGCGGTGCTGGACACCAGGGCCGGGGTTGGAATCGGGGCCGCCGATGTCTATCTAAACGTCGCGGGCGGCCTGAAGATCGGCGAGCCCGCCGCCGACCTGGCCGCCGCGGCCGCCCTTGTCTCGTCTTTTGGTGGAGAGCCCTTGCCACGCGATTCGGTATTCTTTGGCGAGATCAGCCTGTCGGGCGACATCCGCCCGGTGCCCCAGGCCGATGCCCGCCTGAAGGAAGCCGCCAAGCTGGGCTTCAAATCCGCCTTCGTTCCGGCGGGAACCCGCGGCGACGCGGCCGGCATGGCGTTAACCGAGGTTACCAGCGTCGCCGACCTTCTGAGATTTGCCCCGGAGCCATCGCCCCGGCGTGCTAAACTGGAGTCATGAGTCTGCCCTCATGAGTCTTTCAGTCACCTTCATCGACTGCCTGATCGTGCTGATCATCGTGGTGTCGGCCGGCTATGCCGCCTGGCGCGGGTTCCTGTGGGAAACCCTCACCATCTTCGCCTGGGTCGCGGCGGCCTTCGCCTGCCTCTATTTTGGGCCCTACATCATTCCGCTGACCCGCAGCCTGGTGCAGCAGGACTGGCTGGCCTCGCTGCTCGCCTATGCCGCGGTGTTCCTGGCGGTGTTCATTCCGCTGGCCTTCATGAGCAGCCGCTTCAGCGAGAGCGTGAAGAAATCTCCCATCGGGCCGCTCGACCGGGCGGCCGGGGTGGCCTTCGGCATCGTGCGCGGGCTGGTGATCGTGGGTTTGGCCTATCTGGCCTTTACCTATTTCGTGCCCATCCGCAATCAGCCCCGCTGGGTAACGCAAGCCCGCCTGTTGCCGATGGTGCAGTCCGCCGCCGATGTGCTCTTGACGGTGATCCCCGACCATCCCCGCGACTACGCCTATGTTCCCAAACATGAGGAAGAGGTGCGCCAGGCGCCCCCTCAAATGGACCAGAATGCGCGAAACTCCGGCTTGACCGGGAGGCATGACCCCATGGCAGAGCTGATCCGCAAGAATGAGGCGGCCAACAGTGTCCCCAAAAGCACGCCCAGCGCGAGCAATGCATCGGTGCAGCACAAGACCACCGCCAAGGTGACGAAATCCTATGGCGCCAGTGACCGCGAGGCGCTAGACAGGCTCGTGGAGACCGGCGGGACCAACCGATGACCGGCCATAGCGATTCAGTTTGGGACTTGTCCCGCGACGATGGCGACACGCTGCATGAAGAGTGCGGCGTGTTTGGCGTTTTCGGCCATGCCGACGCCGGCGCGCTTGCCGTGCTGGGCCTGCATTCGCTGCAGCATCGTGGCCAGGAGGCGGCGGGCATCGTCACCTATAATGACGGCCATTTCATCGCCGAGCGGCATATGGGCCTGGTGGGCGACGCCTTTGGCAGGAACTCCCCCGCCGCGAAGAATCTCAAGGGCGATTTCGCCATCGGCCATAACCGCTATTCCACCGCCGGCGGCAGCCGCGCTTCCAACATCCAGCCGATTTTCGCCGATCTGGCGGGCGGCGGCCTTGCCATCGCGCATAACGGCAATCTCACCAATGCCCATACCCTGCGCCAGGAACTGGTGGGCCAGGGCGCGATCTTCCAATCGACCTCCGACACCGAGACCATTGTCCATCTGACCGCGCGCAGCACCCGCCCGCGCATCGTGGAAAAACTGGTGGACGCGCTCTGCCAGGTGGAAGGCGCCTATTCGCTGATCGCGCTGACCTCCAAGAAGCTGATCGGGGTGCGCGATCCCAATGGCGTGCGCCCGCTGGTGATGGGCACGCTGGATGGCGCGGTGATCTTCGCCTCGGAAACCTGCGCGCTGGACATCATCGGCGCGGAATATGTGCGCGACGTCAAGCCGGGCGAGATGGTGGTGGCGGACAAGAACGGCGTCACCAGCCATTTCCCCTTCAAGCCGCAGCAGCACCGCTTCTGCGTCTTCGAATATATCTATTTCGCGCGGCCGGACTCCACGCTGGAAGGCCGCAATGTCTATGAGGCGCGCAAGAATATCGGCGCGGTCCTGGCGCAAGAGGCCCCGGTCGATGCAGACATGGTGATCCCGGTGCCGGACTCGGGCGTGCCCGCGGCGCTGGGCTTCGCCAATGCCGCGAAGATCCCCTTCGAGCTGGGCATCATCCGCAACCATTATGTCGGGCGCACCTTCATCGAGCCGTCCGACTCCATCCGCCACCTGGGCGTGCGGCTGAAGCACAATCCCAATCGCGCCAAGATCAAGGGCCAGCGCGTGATACTGGTCGATGATTCCATCGTGCGCGGCACCACCTCCAAGAAGATCGTGGCCATGGTGCGCGATGCGGGGGCGGCGGAAGTGCATTTCCGCGTTTCCTCGCCGCCCACCACCCATAGCTGCTTCTATGGCGTGGACACGCCCAACACCGACGATTTGCTCGCCCACAAGATGGATGTGGAGCAGATGCGCCGCTTCATCGGCGCCGACAGCCTGGCCTTCATTTCCATGAACGGCCTTTACCGCGCCATGGGCAGGGCGGAGCGGCTGGCGGCCGCGCCGGCTTTCTGCGATGCCTGCTTCACCGGCGATTATCCCATCGCCCTGACCGACATCAGCGGCGGCACGCGGCAGCTTTCCCTGCTGGCGGACGTCGCCTAACCCCGGATGTCATGGGCCGAGAGTTCGTAGCGACAGCGTACGAACGGCCACCCAGTTGACGACACCCCTCTGCGGCAAGTACTGACGCGGGCCTTAAGTTGGATTCCCGCGTTCGCGGGAATGACAAAAAACATGATGCCCGATCTGAATGGAAGAATTGCGCTTGTCACCGGCGCCTCGCGCGGCATCGGCCGCGCTTGCGCCATCGCGCTGGCCGGGGCCGGCGCCCATGTCATCCTGGTGGCGCGCACCGTGGGCGGGCTGGAAGAGACCGATGACGAGATCCAGAAGCTCGGCGGCACCGCGACCCTGGTGCCGATGAATTTGCGCGATTTCGACGCCATCGACCGGCTGGGCGCCTCCATCCATGAGCGCTGGGGCCGGCTGGACGCGCTTCTGGGCAATGCCGGGGTGCTGGGGCAACTCACGCCGCTGACGCATATGGACGTCAAGACCTTCCAGGAAGTGGTGGAGGTCAATGTCACCGCCAACTGGCGGCTGATCCGTTCGCTCGATCCGCTGCTGCGCCAGTCCGATGCGGGGCGGGTGCTGTTCGTGACCAGCGGCGCGGCGAGGAAGCACATCGCCTATTGGGGTGCCTATGCGATGTCCAAGTCGGCGCTGGAAATCCTGGCGCTGACCTATGCGGTGGAATGCGAGCCCACCAACATCAAGGTCAACCTGATCAATCCGGGGCCGATGCGCACCCTGATGCGCCGCAAGGCGATGCCGGGCGAGGATCCCGCCTATCTCGTGAAGCCGGAAGACATGGCCTACAAGGTGGTCGAGATGCTGGCGCCGAGTTACGAGCTCAATGAGACGATTATAAATTTCCAGAAATAACAGCTTGTCATGGCCGCCCTTGGCGTATAGCGACAGCGTATGCGCGCCATCCATGAAGGGTCACTTCTTCTTGGCATACGGATTCTTCGAATTGCGCACGCTGAACCGCAGCGGTGTGCCCGCCAGGCCGAAAGTCTCGCGCAGGCCGTTCTGCAGATAGCGCTGATAGGCTTCCGGCAAGGCATCGAGCTGGTTGCCGAACAAAGTGAAGCTGGGGGGGCGCGCCTTGCGCTGGGTCATGTAGCGGATGCGCACCCGGCGCCCGGAAATGGCCGGCGTGGCATGGCGCTGCAGCGCGTCGGCCAGGAAACGGTTGAGCGGCGAGGTCGGGATGCGGGTGTTCCAGGCCCGGTCGGCCTCGGTGATGGCCGCCTCCAGCCGCTCGATGCCTTCGCCGGTGCGTGCCGAGGTCGCCACCAGCGGCGCCCCCGCCACCTGCGGCAACAGCCGGTCCAGCTTTTCGCGCAGGCGCGAGATCGCGCCGGCCTTGTTCTCCAGCAGGTCCCATTTGTTTGCGGCAAAGACGATGGCGCGGCCCTCGCGCGCGATCAGGTCGGCGATGGTGAGGTCCTGTTTCTCGAAGGGCGCGGTGGCGTCGATCATCACGATCACGCAGTCGGCGAAGCGGATGGCTTCCAGGGTGGAGGCCACCGACATTTCCTCCAGCGTCTCGCCCGCCACCCGCGCCTTCTTGCGCAGGCCCGCGGTGTCGTGCAGTAGCACCTCGCGTTCGCCGGCTTTCCCCCCTTCAACTTTCCAGGCCGCGGTGATGGCGTCGCGGGTCAGTCCGGCTTCCGGCCCCACCAGCGAGCGTTCCTCGCCCAGAAGCTGGTTGAAGAGCGACGACTTGCCGACATTGGGCCGGCCCACCAAGGCCAGCCGCAATGGCCTATCGAGATAGGCGACCACGGGCGCCTCGCCCTCGCTCTCCTCCTCCTCGTCGAAGAATTCCTCTTCGTCTTCCTCCCCCGGCAGCTCGGCTTTGGGCGCCAGCGGCGCCAGCGCGTCCGCCAGTTCCGCCATGCCCAGATTATGCTCGGCGGAGACGGCGATGGGCTCGCCCAGGCCCAGGCCCCAGGCTTCCGCCGGCGGCTGGGTGCGGCCCTCGCATTTGTTGGCGGCCAGGATCACCGGCTTGCCGGACTTGCGCAGCGCTTGGGCGATCAGCTGGTCGCCGGCCGTGATGCCGGCGCGGGCGTCGATCACGAACAGGATCGCTTCGGCTTGCGCGATCGCCGCGATGGTCTGTTTGGTCATGCGGTGGGCGACGGAACCGGATGCGGCGTCTTCGAAACCGGCGGTGTCGATCAGGCGCAAGCTGAGCCCGTCATAGACCGCGTCCACTGCCTGGCGGTCGCGCGTCACGCCGGGCGTGTCATGCACGATGGCCGCGGCACGTCCGGCGAGGCGGTTGAACAGCCGCGATTTGCCGACGTTTGGCCGGCCCACAATGGCGAGGATGAGCGGCATCACATGGCCTCAAGTAGCGAAGCGGTAGGCCAAACCAAGCGCCTTAACGCAGCGCCACCAGTTCGGCGTCGTTGGTGTAGAGATACAGAATGCCGTTGGCCACCACCGGCGCGATGGTGGTGGCGGAGGGGATTTCCACCCGTCCCGTCAACCGGCCGTCATAGGGCGAAATCGCCTCGGCATAGCCGTTGGAAGAGGTGACGATCAGCTTGTTGGAGATCAGCACCGGCCCGGCCCAGATGATGGGATCGCTCTTGTGGTCGGGATCGTCATATTCCGGCAGCTGGTGAATCCAGCGCACCCGGCCCTCCTTGCGCGTCAGGCAGATCACCCGGTCGGCATTGTCCAGCACATAGACATAGTCGCCCGCTGCCCAGGGGGTCTGGATGCCGCCGATGTCGCGCGTCCACAGCCGCTCGCCGGTATTGGCGCTGAAGGCCGCCATCACGCCGGACTGGCTGATGGCATAGACCTCGCCACGGTCGATCACCGGGCGGCCGGCGATATCGTCGAGCGCGGACAGAGCGGTGACATGGCCCGAGCGCGACAGCACATCGCTCCACCCCACCTGGCCGTTCTCGGCGCGCAGGGCGAAGATTTCACCCGACGTATAGGGCACGATCACGGTTTCGCCGGCGACCGCCGCGCTGGTGGAGGCCAGAATGCCGGCGGACTCCGAAATGCCCTGATGGTCCCAAAGATTGCGGCCGTCGGCTTCCGCCAGGGCGTAGAAATGATTGTCGTGGGTGGAGACGAAGATGCGCCCGCCATTGACCACCGGGGCGTTGATGATCGGCATGCCCAGATCCTTCTGCCAGATCTCGCGGCCGGTGCGCGCGTCTATGCAATGCACCACGCCAAAGCCCGAGGTGACAAAGATCCTGCCATTGTCATAGGCCACGCCGCCGCCCATGCCCTGCGGCGGATCCACCGTGTTGGGCTTGCCCAACAGGCCCCAAAGCGTGGGCATGTCTGTGCCGTTCTTGGGCGCGAGCCGTCTGTTCCAGACGGGGTGGCCGTCGCCGGCGCGAAAGACCCAGATATGGGCTTCCGAATCCAGCGCATAGATCAGCCCGCCGGCGACAATCGGCGGCGAAGTCAGCAGCGAGTCGGTGTCGGAGCCCTTGCCGGCATCCTGGTCCCAGATCTGGCGCAACCGCCCCGGCACATCCAGGTGGTACATGGCGTTGGAAGGGTAACCGCCGGGCTCAGGCCATTCGGGATTGCGATAAGGCGGCGGCAGCACGACCGGTATATTGGCCAGGGTCGGATCCACCTTCAGTTCGGATTCCGCCGACATCACCGGGATGCGCACGCCGCGCAGGTTGGATTTCTTGCCGCTGGAGGCAAACCAGCTTCCGACTTCGTCGAATACCGAGCAGCCGCCCAGGACAAACGACGCCGCGACCAGCACCAGCAGGAGACTGCGGTAAGACTTCATCCTATTTCGCCGGGGCCGGAGCGGTCGCAGGCGCAGGCGCGGCGCCAGCGCCGGAGCCTTGCGACGGGGGCACCGCATCGGCCGGCACCGTGCCGTAAGTGACGGCGCCGCCGCCTTTGAGGAAGGCCGTCATCGCCTCGGCGCGGCGGCGCAGCGCGTCAGGCGCCTGCGGGTCCACCGCGAGCATGGAGTATTTCGCCAGCGCCGACTTCATGTCCATGGCGCGGTAGTCGGCATAGGCCAGCACTTCCTGCGCGTTCTCGCGCCAGGCATTGCCCGGCTGGTCGAGCGGCTTGAGCAGGTCCGCAAGATCGGCGCGCGAGGCGGTGTCGGCCAGCGCCCAGGCGGCGCGCAGCCGCGCCACCATGCCGATGGGACCGCTGTCGTCCTTGGCGATCTGCTTGTAAAGGTCGACGGCCGAACCCTGCTGGCCGGAAGCGAACATGGCGGCGGCCTCCGCCAGCCGCGCCACGGCGGCATAGCCGCTGGGCGCGGTGCGGGCGATATCGACAAAGGCGCTGGCCGCGGCCTGGGGGTTGGTGATGCGCTGGGCGGCGATGAAGGCGGCGGCGACCTTGGCGCGCTCTTGCTGTTCATGGCGGTCCCACAGCTGCCAGGCGCCGATGCCGACGAACACCAGCACCAGGGCGGCGATGAGGTAATTGCCGTACGCCTTCCAGAGTTTCTCAAACCGTTCGCGGCGAACGTCTTCCTCGACTTCGCGGAAAATATCGGTCACGGCATTCCGGTCCTTTGGCCAGGTTTTTGGCGGGCCCCGCTCCGGCTAAAGCCGAAGCCATTGATGGGCCGGGTTAATTAGCCCGCGCGGGGGGCGCGTGCAATGCACGCGCTTACTATTAAATTGGCGCGCAAGGCGGGCTCAGGGGCGCAACGCGCCTGGAGCCGGGATTTGACCGAAAAAAGGCGGCTTTTATTGGACTTTTTTCATGGGGTAGACATTTTCCACCCCCGGGAAGCGGCGATCGCGCACATCTTCGGCATAAGCCTTGACCGCCCCCTCGATGGCCGGGCCCAGCTGGGCATATTGGCGCACGAATTTGGGCGGGCTGGGGTTCAGCCCCAGCATGTCCTCCAGCACCAGCACCTGGCCGTCGCAGTCAGGCGAGGCGCCGATGCCGATGGTGGGAATGGGGATGGCGCGGGTGATTTTGGCGGCCAGGGGTTCGGCCATGCCTTCCAGCACCACGGCAAAGGCGCCGGCCCCGGAAACGGCGCGGGCATCGGCCTCCAGCGCCGGCCATTCCTCGAGCGCGCGGCCGACTGTGCGGAAACCGCCCTTGATGTTGACCAGTTGCGGCGTCAGTCCGATATGGGCCATCACCGGCACGCCGCGTTCGGTGAGGAAGTGGATGGTTTCGGCCATGCGCGTGCCGCCTTCCAGCTTGATCGCGGTGGCGCCGGTTTCCTGCAAGATCCGCGCGGCATTGCGAAAGGCGACCGCCGGGCTTTCTTCATAGGTGCCGAAGGGCATATCCACCACGACCAGCGCGCGCTGGGAGCCGCGCATCACCGCCTTGGCGTGGGTGATCATCATGTCGAGGGTCACGCCCAGCGGGGTTTCCAGCCCGTGCATCACCATGCCCAGGCTGTCGCCCACCAGCATGAGGTCCACGTAATTGTCGAGCAGGCGCGCGGTATGGGCGTGATAGCAAGTGAGGCACACCACCGGCTTGCCGCCTTTGTGGGCGCGGATTTCCGGAACCGTGACACGCTTGAGCTGGGTCTGGACGGACATGGAGTCCTCCTGTTCGGCGGCGCAACATATCCCAGTTGCGGTTCCATAAATAATCACAGCTGACTTGCTTTCCAGGCAGGGCTTGACGGGCGCGGCTGAAACTTGATAGTTAAGTATATGCTTAACTATCAGTTGGACAGAACCTTTGGCGCCCTGGCCGACCCGGCCCGCCGCACCATGGTGGAACGGCTGGCTGAGGGACCCGCATCGGTCAGCGAACTGGCCAGGCCGCTGCCCATGTCGCTGCCGGCCGTCCTGCTGCATCTGAAAGTGCTGGAGGATTGCGGGCTGGTCACCAGCCAGAAGGTGGGGCGGGTCAGGACCTGCCGCATCGAACCGCAGATGCTGAGCCAGGCGGAAAAATGGGTCAGCGAGCGCCGCCAGATGTGGGAGCGCAATCTCGACCGGTTGGGCGCTTATCTGGATGAGACCAAAACGGAGGAGGAGACATGAGAAAGCTGATTTCCCTGATGCATGTGTCGCTGGACGGCTATTGCGGCGGGCCCAAGGGCGAAATGGACTGGATCGGCATGAACGGCACCATCTTCGCCGATGCCACCGAGGTGATCCACACAGCCGGCGCCGCCGTTTATGGCCGCACCGCCCATGACATGATGAAGAGCTATTGGCCCAGGCTGCTGGGCAGGCCGGTGTCCCCGGAAGTGCGGCACGCACGCTGGGTTGAAGATATCCCCAAGCTCACTTTCTCGCGCAGCATGCAGTCCAGCGACTGGAACAATGTGCATCTGCGCCGCGAGGCGAAGGAGATTTTCGCCGACAAAGAGCAGGAGGGGAAAGACCTGCTGATCTTCGGCAGTCCGGGCCTGGTCCATGCCTTCCTGGAACTGGATGCGATCGATGAATTCTGGCTTTTCCAGAATCCGGTGCTGCTGGGCGCTGGCATTCCCTGTTTCAAGGGCGCGACCCGGACGAAGCTGAAACTCGCCGGCCACAAGGCGTTCGATAACGGCGTCGTCCGCCTGCATTATGTGAAAGGAAATACCTGATGCCGCGCTCTGTCACCCGCGCCAGTTTCACCATTGTGCGGCACTGGAAGCATGCGCCCCTGCGCGTGTTCGAAGCCTTTGCGAAAGAGGAAGCCAAGGCCAAATGGTTCGTTGGCCCCGGGAGCTGGGAGTTGCACGAGCGTGTCTTCGATTTCCGCGAAGGCGGCCGTGAAGTGGTGAAAGGCAAACATGCCGGCGGCACGGTCCACAGTTTCGACTGTGTCTATCGCGATATCGTGGCGCCCGCGGGCGGTGAAGCAGGGCGCATCATCTACAGCTATGTGATGCATCTCGACGGCAAGAAGATCTCCGTCTCCCAGGCCACCATCGAGATCGTGCCGGACGGGCAGGGCACCAGGCTGGTGCTGACCGAATATGGCGACTATCTCGACGGCTATGACGATGCCGGATCGCGCGAGCATGGCACCAATTTGCTGATGGACCGGCTGGATAAGTCCTTGGCCGGTTGACCGCAGTGACACCGGCGCCCCCGGCTGGGCGTAAGTCAAACCGGCGCTGGTCTCCATGGTGGCGGCGGCGCGCGCGCTTTGCGCAAAAAGCCCGGAGCCGGCCGCGCATCCCGAACCGGAGAATGCGGCGGAGATATGCGAAGGCGCCGGCGCAAAGCAAGGCGTCAGTTTCCCGTAAGCAAGCCTTGCTAAAACCGCCGGCGTCATCGCCGCCCGGGCCGCCAGATGCTGCGATCAGTCGTGAACAGGAAGAAAAATGAAATAGACCAGATGGCCCGTGCGCTTGTTCTTCGCTATGGCTTCGAAGCGGAGGTCGTTGCCGCGGGCCATGCCGATACAATGCTGGATCTGGGCGATGTTGCCGCCTTCGAGACCTGGAAGGCCGTCATGGCGGTGATCCGCAGACTTCAGCCGGAAAAAGCCGGCTGAAAGCTGTCACGGGAAGCTGTCACGGGAAGCTTTCGCCGTTGACATTAAAGGCCGCTTATCTTGTGCGAAATACTTGCATGCGAAGCGGCGGGTACAATTTGCAACATTCCAGCACATTTCGATGAGGAAGCACGGTGACATCATCATCAACCTCTCTCCAGAGTTTGGCGAGCAGGGGAAGAGAACATGTCGCCGCCGCGTCTCATGGATCCCAAGCGGATTCATCGCCTGTTGTTTGGCGTCTATTATCAGGAAGACATTTTCGAACAGGTCAGCCGCCTTGCGCCGCTCGCAATGCGCGCGCTTGGTTCGCGGGTGCTGGAGGGCATGCGCCGGCGAAACCTGATCTTCCTGCATGTCCCGCGCACCGGCGGCACCTCCATCACCCGTGCTCTTTACGGGAACCATTGCATCGAGCATCACAGTGCCGCCTGCCTGAAGGCGATGGCGCCGGAATTCTGGAACGTGACCGACTCTTTCGCGGTCATGCGCGATCCCTTCGATCGTTTTGCCTCCTCCTATGCCTTTGTTCGCGGGGGTGGAACGGAGACTTGCCGTCTCAGTGATGTTTTCCAGGCCCAGACCGCCCATATACGCGGCGTGGATGACTATCTCTGCTTCATCGAGGAGCGCACGGCCTTTGCGCTTGATTTCGTCATGCGGCCGCAGGCCTGGTTTGTGTGCGATCCGGCAGGCGGCCCGCCGCTGGTGCGGCGGCTGTTCCTCTATGGCCGGGACCAGGCATCCTTGCTGGCCTATTTGCGGCGCCATGGCATAGCTGGTCTGCCCTGGCTGAACAGATCCCTGCGCATCCCTTTGAGCCTGTCACGCCGGCAAAAGCTTCGGGTCGAGAAAATCTATGCCGCCGATTTCCAGTTGCTGGACCTGCTGACCGCCAGGCGCGCCGCCGACACCGGTCTGACGCCCGCCGCCATCGCGGCGGAATGAGGGCAGCATGACAAGCACCACGTCCGGTATCCTGACCCTGCTGCTCATCATCGCGTGCGTGGCCTGCGCACTTTATCGTCTCGCCGGAAGCTGTCTGCCGCCAAAAACCCCTCGGATGCGGAGCCTGCCCAAGGGGCCAAGCTATCTGCTGGCTTTCATCGGATTCTGGGCGGCGCTGTTTCTGGCAATTCCCTTGACGGTCGTTTGGGGCCTGTTTCTGGCGGCCATTCTGGTCATCTGCCACATCGTCGCCTTGTGGAAGCTGCACCTGTCCAACCCCGCCTAGACGCCGGCCAAACCAGGCGACGCGCATGGTGTCAGGGCTCGGCGTAACCCTGCGCGACCGCCTGGTCGAGATGGTTGAAGCCTGTCCAGTCGGGATATTTTTCATGGACTTCGGCGGTCAGGGTCGCAGTCGCCTGGGCGGCGGACTGGCCGGCTGCTTTCAACGCCATGATCCGGGATTGCAGAAAGGCCATCATCTCCCGTTCCTGGGCGATCAGCGAACCGTCGCCGGGCGGGCTATGATCCGGCACGACGATCCTTGGCTTGAGCTGCGCCACCTGGTCGAGCACGGTCAGCCATGTCCTGGGCGTGCAGTCCGCGCAATAGAAATAGGGACCGGCCTTGTTCTGCACCACATCGCCGGTGAACAGCACGCTGTCGGGATCAACCAGGATCATCTCATCGCCCTTGGTATGGGCGCCGCCGAACCAGAAAAGCCGGACGTCCACGCCGCCCAGGTCGAGCTGGTAGCTGCTGTCGAACAGGATATTGGCGGGGTTGATCTGCACGCCCTGCAGCAGGTCGCGGTCCTGCTGGGAACGGCTCGCAAACAGGTCGATCAGCTTTTGGCCTTCCGCCTCCAGTTCCTCCTGCTGGGCGCGGGGACGGATGACGATGGTGTCCCGCGGAAAACCGCCGTCGCCCGAGGCGTGCTCCGCATGATAATGCGTGGTCGTCAGATAAAGCTTCTGGCCTTTGGGCGACAGGCGCTGGGCGATGCCGGACACGATCTGGCCGTTCCTGGTGCCCAGCCCGGTGTCGATCACCAGCGTGGCGCGCGATCCCACCACAATGCCGATATTGGGAAAGCCCTTGACCATCCAGACATGCGGCGCAATCTGGGAAAGATTTGCCGGCGACAGCAGATGATCATTTGCCGGCTGGGCCGAAGCCGCGACCGGCAGCAGAAAAAGACCGAGAAGCAGTCCAAGATGACGCATCATGCCGGCACCAGGGTCAGGCGTGTCCCTCCACAGTGCCACTGTGGGAAATCAGCTTCAACTCCTTTGGGCAACTCCATCGCCAGTATCGGCCCCGCGACAAGACACGCAAAGCCGGATAACCTGCGGCGACCGTAGGGAGCGCGCAAAATTCGCGGGACGGCGGGGCAACGCCCAAGAACAAGCATCAAGAAGAAGCATCAAGGGAGGAACGTCATGTGCGATGAATTCATTCACCCCGGCCTGGTTTCCGATGCGCGGCTGTCGCGGCGCGGCTTCGGCCTGATGACGATGGCGACCGCCGGCATCGCGACCGGCGCGGTGGCGCAGTCCAATGCCGTGGAAACGGACGTGACGGTGAAGACTGCCGATGGTGCTTGCGACGCGGTGCTGTTTCATCCCGCCGGCGAAGGCCGCTGGCCGGCGGTGCTGATCTGGCCCGACATCATGGGGCTGCGCCCCGCCTTCCGCGACATGGGCAAGCGCCTGGCGGCACAGGGCTATGTGGTGCTGGTGCCCAATCCCTTCTATCGCTCGGCGCACGCCCCGGTGATCGGGGAGAATTTCGATTTCAGCAATCCCGATCAGCGCAACCGGCTGATGGGCTATCGCGCGGCGATGACCGATGACGGCATTGACCGCGACGCCCAGGCCTATCTCACCTTTCTTGATGCCCAGCCCCAGACCGCCACGCGCAGGAAGGCCGGCGTGCAGGGCTATTGCATGGGCGGGGCGCTGGCCTTCCGCACCGCCGCGGCGGTTTCCGGCCGCATCGCGGCGGTCGGCAGCTTTCATGGCGGCAACGGGTTGGTGACCAAGAACCCCGACAGCCCGCATCTTTTGATCCCCAGGACCAACGCCGCTTTCCTGGTATGTCAGGCGCAGAATGACGACGCCCAGCAGCCCACGGTGAAGGATGACCTGAAGGCCGCCTTCACCGCGGCCGGCAAGACCGCGACGGTCGAGGTCTATCAGGCCAATCATGGCTGGTGCGTGCCGGGCGGCGCGGTCTACAACCAGGCGGAAGCCGAACGCGCCTGGACGGCGCTGGGCGCGCTTTACCGGACGAGCCTGGCCTGACACCGTCTTCGCCTGCTGCGCAAAGGGATGTTCCTGGCCGCAGGAAGCTGTCGCTCGCCCATCTGAGCCTGATTGGCCTTTCGCCGGAAGCGCTGATACGCACCGCCGGCTGCGCCGGTTTCGACCTGGTCGATCTGCGCCTTGCGCCGGCGACGCCGACGGACCGGATTTATGGCGATGACGAACTGAAAGCCTTGTGCCGCGCGCTGCCGCCCATCCTGCGCGATACGGGCTTGTGCGTCGGGGATGTGGAAATCATTCGCCTGAACGACCGGACAAGGCCGCAAGACCATCTGCGCCTGATGGAAACCGCCGCCGCACTTGGGGCCCGGCGGATAAAGCTGGTCTGCGACAGTGAGGATCATGGCCGGAGCGCGGAGACGCTGGGCCGGCTCTGTGATCTGGCTGCGCCGTTCGGCCTGGTGATGGACCTGGAATACATGATCTTTTCCGGCGTGACGTCGCTGCGAGCCGCCATGGCTGTGGTCGAAACCGCGGGCCGGGCCAATCTGCGGGTGCTGGTGGATGCGCTGCATTGGGTGCGCGCGGGCGACATCGCCCTCCTCAAGACGGCGGACCCCGCGCGGCTTGGCTATGTGCAGCTGTGTGATGGTCCTTTGCGCGGTCCCGCGGACCGGCAGGCCCTCATTCAGGAGGCGCGCACCAGCCGGCTGGCGCCCGGAGACGGCGAATTTCCGCTGGACGATCTTCTTGCGGCGATGCCGCCCAACTGTGTCGCCAGCCTCGAAGTACCCTTGCCATCGGGCCAGGGTCCGCTGGCGCATGCGCGGCGGCTGCTTGAGGCGGCGCGCACGCTGAGCGGGCGGCATGAACGGGAGACCGCATCGTGAAGCCGCTGCGCCTCGCCGTTCTGGGAGCGGGCCTTGTCGGCCGCCGGCATATAGACACGATCCGCGCCCTGCCGCAGGCCGCCGAGCTGGTCGCCGTCGTGGATCCCGTGGCGGATCGCTCCCAATTCAACCTGGGGGAGGCTGCCTGGTTTGCGGATGTCCGGCCGATGCTGGACAAGGTCAAGCCCGAAGCCGTCATCATCGCGACGCCCAACAATCTGCATGCCCCGCAAGGTCTGTTGGCTTGCGAGCGCGGCATTCATTTCCTGGTCGAGAAACCCGTGACGGCGACGCTTGAGGAAGCCGAGCAGCTGGTGCTGGCGGTGGAGCGCAGCGGCGTCAAGACATTGGTCGGGCATCATCGCCGCTATCTGGCGACGGTGCTGGAGGCGCGGCGCCTGATGGCCGAAGGCGCGCTCGGCGCTTTGGTCGCCGCGTCGGTGGTGTGGGCCACGGCCAAGCCCGATGCCTATTTCAACACCAGATGGCGCAAGGAGCCGGGCGGTGGCCCACTGCTGATCAATGCGATCCACGAAATCGACATGCTGCGCCATCTCTGCGGCGAGATGCGGTCGATCGGCGGCCTGGCCGGCAACGCGGTGCGCGGATTTGCGGTGGAGGACACCGCCGCCGCGATGTTCGAATTTGAAGGCGGCTGCCTGGGCACCCTGGTCTGCACCGATGCAGGCTTTTCTCCCTGGACGATCGAGCAGGGCAGTCAGGAAAATCCCAATTTCCCCTATACCGGGCAAAGCGCCTATCGCCTTGTCGGCACCAGAGGCAGCCTGGAGCTTCCGGTGCTGCGCAGATGGGCGCCAGCCACGCCGGATGAAATCGGCTGGGACAAGCCGATTGTTTCAACCGATCTGCCGCTCGCCTATCGCGATCCTTTTCAGGCGCAGCTGGAGCATTTCCAGCGCCTGGTCCGCCTGGACGAGCCGGCCGTTGTTTGCGTCAGCGACGGCGCCAACACGCTGGCGGCCACGCTGGCCGTGGCGCAATCAAGCCGGGAAGGCCGGCGTGTCGCGCCGCGCAGGTTTGGAAATTGACACCGCCGCGACCCGCAGTTGTGCTATGCTGGCTCAGGCGAGACGGAGGCATCCATGGGTGGCAAAAGCAAAATTCCCGCGGAAGCGGTGGAGCTGTACAACCGGTTCATCCACGGCGAGATCAGCCGGCGCGCTTTTGTCAACGGGGTCAAGCATTATGCGGCGGCCGGGCTCACCGCTTCGGCGATCATCGACGCGCTGATGCCCAACTATGCCCTGGGCCAGCAGGTCGCCAGGAATGACGAGCGGATCAAGGCGAGTTATGAGACCATAGCCTCACCGGATGGCTATGGCTCCATCCGGGGCTATTTCGTGCGGCCGTTCAGCGCCGACACGCGCGAGGCCACACCGGCGAAACTGCCCGGCGTCATCGTCGTGCATGAGAACAGGGGCCTTAATCCGCATACGGAGGATGTCGCGCGGCGTTTCGCGCTGGAGAATTTCATGGCCTTTGCGCCGGACGCGCTGACCTCAGTTGGCGGCTATCCGGGCGACGATTACAAGGGCGGGCTCCTCTTCGCCAAGCTCGACAATGCCAAGCGGACGCAGGATTTCCTGGCTGCGGCGCGCTGGTTGAAGGCGCGGCCCGACTGCAGCGGGAAAATCGGCGCCACGGGATTCTGCTATGGCGGCGGGGTGGCCAATACGCTCGCGGTCCTGATGGGCGCGGATCTGGGAGCGGCCGCGCCCTTTTATGGCGCCGCGTCCAAGCCGGAGGATGTGCCCAGGATCAAGGCGGCAATCCTCATTCATCACGGCGCGCTCGACAAGGGCTTGGCCGGGGCCTATCCGGCGCAGGCAGCCGAGCTTGAGAAAAACCATGTCCGCTATGAGGGACATGTCTATGCGAACGCGGTGCATGGTTTCTTCAATGACGCCACGCCGGAGCGTTACAACAGGGCCGCGGCCGAGCAGGCCTGGACGCGCACGATCGAGTGGTTCAACCAGTATGTTCGCAGCGCCTAGCACTACTTTGGCAGATTTTGCGTAGGAACGGAGCCTAGGGGATTCCCACGGCGTGAGTTACGTGATTCATAGGAGGTCGGCTTTTTGGAGGGGCCGGCCATGGATGGGAACTGGCAAGCTGACCTGGAGCGCTGGC
>DATAWO010000023.1:0-16407 GCA_036267165.1 Rhizomicrobium sp.
TGGGGCTCTACGACGAAGCCCACTATCCCGACGACAATTCCACCCCTGTCGCCAGCGCCGATGTTCCCGCGCAACTGGGCGAGACTGTCGTCACCCTGGGCAATCTTGCGCCCGGCACCTACGCCATCGAGACCTTCCAGGACATCAACTCCAACCAGAAGATGGACACGACCTGGTTCGGTTTCCCGCTGGAGCCGTTCGGCTTCTCGCGCGATGCCCATCCGCATTTCTCCAAGCCCGGCTTCGCCCAGGTGAAGTTCGATCTGGCGCCGGGGATCAATGTGCAAACCTTGCATCTCCAGAATTCCGTTTCGCTGGTCGCGGCGAAGTAGGCTTTCCGGCACACGCATGTTAGTCACGCGGGTTCATGAGCGACCCGTCCCCGACCGTTTATCGCGACCGCGATCTTTATTTCTTCGTCACCTCGCGCTTCATCGCCACCCTGGCCATCCAGGTCCAGTCGGTGGCCATTGGTTGGCAGATTTATGACATGGAGCGCACGCCGCTGGCCCTGGGGCTGGTGGGACTGTGCCAGTTCCTGCCCATGTTCCTGCTCACCCTGCCGGCGGGCGACATCACCGACCGCTTCAACCAGCGCCGGGTCTACAGCCTGGCGGCGGGCCTGCAGGCGATGTGCAGCGTCCTGTTTCTCATCTTGAGCATTTTCAGGCCTCACACCGCCTGGATGTATTACGTGGTGCTGGTGCTGTTCGGGTCCGCGCGCGGCTTTGCCGGGCCTTCCGGTTCCTCGCTGCTGCCCTTCCTGGTGCCACCGGAGCGGATTTCCAAATCCATGGCCTTCAGCTCGTCCTTCTTCACCGCGGCCACCATCTCCGGACCCGCGCTGGGCGGCTTTCTCTATGCGCTGGGTCCGGTGCATCTCTATTCGCTCTGCATCGCGGGCTTTGTCGGCGCGGCTTTGATCGTGGCGCGGCTGGGCGGGCGCCGTTTTGTCCCCGAACAGACGGGCGCCAGCCGCTATGAGCGGGTGGCGGAAGGCGTGAAGTTCGTGCGCTCGCGGCCCGTGGTGCTGGGGGCGATTTCCCTGGACCTGTTCGCGGTGCTGCTGGGCGGGGCAACCGCGCTTCTGCCGATCTATGCCCGTGACATCCTGCATGTCGGGCCGCTGGGCTTCGGCTTCCTGCGCAGCGGACCGGCGGCGGGGGCTTTTTCCATGGCCTTCTGTCTTACTCATTGGCCGATCAAGAACCGGGTGGGCGCCAAGATGTTCGGCGCCGTGGCGCTGTTCGGCATCGCCACCATCATGTTCGGGCTTTCCACCTGGTATCCGCTTTCGCTGCTGGCGCTATTCGTGCTGGGCGCGTCCGACATGGTGAGCGTGAACATCCGCAGCTCGCTGATCCAGCTTTCCACGCCGGACTATATGCGTGGCCGGGTCTCCGCCGTGTCCATGCTGTTCATCGGCGCCTCCAACGAGTTGGGCGAATTTGAATCCGGCACCACCGCGGCCCTGATGGGCACGGTGCCTGCCGTGGTGTTCGGCGGCATCGGCACGCTCTTGGTGGTGGCGGGCTGGATGAAGCTGTTCCCGCCGCTCCGGCGGGTCAACAAATTCACCGATGTGACAGTGCCTGTCGCCTAAGCCTTGACGTAGACATCGACGCGATCGGCCGGGCCGGAGCATCGGGCAGGCGAGCACGAGCGAGCCGTCGCCCGTGCGACCATCAAAAACAGGGCCCGCTTCTCAAGCCTTGACGTAGACATCCACGCGATCGGCCGGGCCCGTATCATCGGCGCCGCCCATCGCCCGCACGTCGATGCGGTCGGGCGAGACGCCATCGTCAATCAGCACCTGGCGGATGGACAGCGCCCGCTTGAGCGACAGCCGCCGCGCATCCGAACCCTTGTCGCCCTTGGTGCCGCCGAAGGCCTGCAATTCCACCCGGGCATTGGGGCTGGACATGGCGGCGTTGAGATCGCTGGCCAGGAACTTGATCGCGCCCAGCGCGCCCTGCGCCGGATCAGGCGCGTCCTTGGCGAACAGGATCACGCTGCGCTTGGTAAGATTTTCCTTGCCGGTAGTGGGTCCGGCGGGTGCGGTCCTGGGCGGGGGCGGCGCGGAGGCTTGCGGGTGATTGCCGAACACATTGCTGAGATCGGGGGCGCCAAAGGGATTGGCCGGGGCCTGGGGGCCCGGTACAGGCGCGGGAGCAGGCGCGGGCGTGGACCTGGGCGGCGGCGCGGCGCTCGCCACCCGCTTGGGCTTCGGTTTGGGCTTGGGCGCTGTTTCGGTGTTCGCCGCGGCCACATGGTGCCTGGTGGGCATGTGGAGATGGATGGGACCGCCCCGTTCGCCGGGATAGAGCAGGGGCGGCACGATGCGGGAATACTCCCCGCCGGGATAAAGCAGGACGCCGCCGCCGGGCGGCAGCGGGTTCACCTGGATTTCCTGGCCGGTCACCACATCCTGCGCCAAGCTTGCGCCCGTAAGGGCCAGCAGCAAGCCGGCCGCAATCGCCGATAGGGACGTGAGACGCATGGAATCCGACAGTTCGAGGGGTGCCCGTGAAGCTAGCCTAGCGGTAATCTAACACTTTGCAACCATTACCCAAATGCCGCACATTCCCGGCCTGTCCCGAAGGGTTACACCCATGAAAACAAAAGCCGCCATCGCCTATGCCGCGGGCAAACCCCTGGTGATCGAGGAGGTGGACCTGGAAGGGCCCAGGGCCGGAGAGGTGCTGGTGGAGATCAAGGCGACTGGCGTCTGTCACACCGACGAATTCACCCGCTCGGGCGCCGATCCTGAAGGCCTGTTCCCGGTCATTTTCGGTCACGAGGGCGCCGGCGTGGTGGTGGATGTGGGCGCGGGCGTCACCTCGCTGAAAAAGGGCGACCATGTCATTCCGCTCTACACCCCGGAATGCCGCCAGTGCAAAAGCTGCACCTCCCACAAGACCAATCTTTGCACCTCCATCCGCGCCACCCAGGGGCAGGGCGTGATGCCGGACGGCACCTCCCGTTTCTCCATCGGGGGACAGAAGATCCATCATTACATGGGCTGTTCGACCTTCTCGAACCACACGGTGCTGCCTGAGATCGCGCTGGCCAAGATCCGCGAGGACGCGCCCTTCGACAAGGTCTGCTATATCGGCTGCGGCGTCACCACCGGCATCGGCGCGGTGATCAACACCGCCAAGGTCGAGCCGGGCGCCAATGTGGTGGTGTTCGGGCTGGGCGGTATCGGCCTCAATGTCATCCAGGGCGCGCGGATGGCGGGCGCCAACATGATCGTGGGCGTGGACATCAATCCGGCGCGCGAGGCCCTGGCGCGGTCCTTCGGCATGACCCATTTCGTCAATCCCAAAGAGGTGAAAGGCGATCTGGTGCCTTATCTGGTCGAGCTGACCAAAGGCGGCGCCGATTACAGCTTCGAATGCGTGGGCAATGTCGATCTGATGCGCCAGGCCCTGGAATGTTGCCATCGCGGCTGGGGTGAAAGCATCATCATCGGCGTGGCGGGCGCAGGCCAGGAGATCAAGACCCGGCCGTTCCAGCTGGTCACAGGCCGGGTGTGGAAAGGCACCGCCTTTGGCGGGGTGCGCGGGCGCACCCAGGTGCCGCAGATCGTGGACTGGTACATGGAGGGCAAGATCAGCATCGATCCGTTGATCACCCACAAGCTTCCCCTGAACCGCATCAACGAGGCTTTCGACCTGATGCATTCAGGCGAAAGCATCAGAACGGTGATTGAGTTCTGAAGCGATTGGCGGCACGTTTGCATTAACGGAGCGCGGAAAGCTCCGGCTGGGAGGCATTATGCGTGTCGTTTGCTTGGCGGCGCTGGCCGCGTTGTCCGTTTCGCCCGTCTTTGGACAATCCCTGGTCCCGCCACCACCGCCGCCTGGCGTCGATGTGCCGGACTGGGCGCTGCCGCAATCGGCCACCCACACCCAGGTGCCGCCGCCCGCCGATTTTCACCGCCCGTCGGTGACGATCAATGGCACGATCGGCCAGTTCGATGCGCAAACCGATGTCGGCGGTCCGCTGGCGCCGGGCAGCGCCAGCTATGACCCGGCATCCAAGACCTACACCATCAATTCCGCCGGCTATAACATCTGGTATCAGCGCGACGAGTTTCATTATCTCTGGAAGAAGATGTCCGGCGATGTCTCGATGGCGGCGAGCGTCAACTGGCCCAACATGGACGACTTCCATGACCGCAAGGTGGTGCTGATCTTCCGCGACAGCCTGGATGACGACAGCCGCCAGATCATGGCGGCCCAGCATGGCAATGGCATGGTCCATATCTCCTGGCGCGCCGAAAAGGGCGGCCAGATGACCGATGTCGAATACCGCTCCGCCCGCCAGCCGCGCGCCGGCACGGGTGAAAAGGGGCCGCAGACCTTCCATCCCACCCGCATCGGGGTCGAGAAGAAGGGCGATCAATTCCAGCTTTACATCAGCTGGCAGGGCGAGCCGCTGCATCCGGAGGGCGCGCCGGTGACGTTCAGGACCAATGGGCCGGTCTATGTCGGCATCGGCTTCGCCTCGCATCTGACCGCGAATGTGCTGACCGCCAAGGTCGCAGATGTGGTGGTGGAAAATGCCGCTGGTCAGGTTCGCTAGTTTCGTATTGGTTCTTTCCGCCACGGCTGCACTGGCGCAGATGCCGCCAAGTGTCGTCGTTCCAGATTGGGCGCTGCCGGATTCGCCCGCCCACAAGCAGGTTGCGCCGCCGCCCGATTTTCATCGTGATCCGGTGACATACAATAAACCCATCGGCGTCTTTGAGAACCAGACGGATGTGGGCGCGGCGCTGGTGCCGGGCGACGCCAGCTATGACGCCGCCGGCAACAGCTACACCATCACGTCCGCGGGTTATAATATCTGGTACACCCGCGACGAGTTTCGCTATCTGTGGAAAAAGATGTCGGGCGATGTCTCGCTGGCGGCGACCATCACCTTCCCCGATCCAGACGGCTTTGGCGACCGCAAGGCCGCATTGGTGATCCGCCAGGGCCTCAACGACGATTCAACCGAGGCGCTGGTGGCCCAGCATGGCGCCGGCATGGTTCATCTGGCGCGGCGCGAGGTCCAGAACACCCGCATCAAGGACATGGAATATCGTGTCGGCTCACGCGGTGGCCTTCCGGGCGGGGCCACGCCGGACAGCCTGGTGACCTTGCATGCCGGCCGCATCGGCATCGAAAAGAAGGGCGATCAGTTCCAGCTCTGGATCAGTTGGCAGGGCGAGCCCATGCATCCGGAAGGCGCGCCGGTCACCTTGCATCTGCAGGAGCCCTTTTATGTCGGGATCGGCTTCACCTCGCACCTGGCGGCGACCCTGTCGGCGGCCAGGCTCAGCAATGTGGTGCTGGAGAACCGCGCTGGCCGCGTGCGCTAAGATACCCGACAACCCCAACGTGTCATGGCCCGGCTTGACCGGGCCATCCAGCTGGCGAGCGTCCGCGAGCCAATGAGTTTTACGATCAACTGGGTGGCCCGCATTCGCGGGCCATGACAATGCGTACTAAGCCTTCACGCCCTTGAGCAGCTTCAGCAGCTGCGGGTGCAGATGTTCGTTGGCCGCCAGCACCGTGCCCTGGGTCAGCATGTCCGCCCCGCCGCGCAGGTCGGTGATCATGCCGCCCGCTTCGCGCAGCAGCACGATGCCGGCCGCGATGTCCCAGGCCTGCAGGGAATGCTCCCAGAAGCCGTCGAAGCGGCCGGCGGCGACGAAAGCCAGGTCCAGCGAGGCCGAACCAAAGCGGCGGATGCCCGCCGTCACATTCATCACCTCGGCCATCTCGGCGCTGGCGCGGGCATGGCCTTCTTTTCCCAGGAAGGGCAGGCCGGTGGCGATCACCGATGGCGCCAGTTCCTTGCGCGCCGCCACGCGCAGCCGCTTGTTGTTGAGATAGGCGCCGTGGCCCTTCTCGGCAGTGTAGAGGTCGTCGGTCACCGGATTGTAGATCACGCCCGACACCATCTGGCCTTCGCGCTCCAGCCCGATGGAGATGGCGAAGTGCGGAATGCCGTGCATGAAGTTGGTGGTGCCGTCGATGGGATCGATGATGAAGCGATGGGTGGTGTCGGCGCCGGCCACGGCCCCGCCTTCCTCGCCCAGAAAGCCGTAGCCCGGACGGGCCTTGGACAATTCCTCGATCAGGATCTTTTCGGTGCGCTTGTCGGCGCTGGTGACGAAATCCGCCGGCCCTTTCATCGAGATCTGGAGATTTTCCAGCTCATTGAAGTCGCGGATCAGGGGGCGGCCGGCTTTTCGCGCGGCGGCGATCATGACGTTCAGGGCAGGCGAGGTGTAAGCCATGCTGTTCCTATCATCCCCTCATGCTTCGACAAGCTCAGCATGAGGACTTTGCTTTAATCCTCACCCTGGTCGCACGACGCTGTCGCTAGCGACTGTCGAAGGGTGAGGAGGGGATTTACTCGGCTCGCCGGATATAGGAGCCGTCTTCGGTGGCGACGATGATCTTCTCGCCCGCGCTGATGAAGGGCGGCACCTGGATCTTCATGCCATTCTCCAGCACCGCGCTTTTGTAGGACGGCGCGGCCGTGCCGCCTTTCATCACCGGATCGGCCTCGGCGACGGCGAGGGTGACCTGCACCGGCAGTTTGATGCCGATGGGTTTGCCGTCATACAGCTGCACCAGGGTCTTCATCCCGTCCTGCAGGAACTGCGCCTGTTCGCCCACGAAATCACTGGCCAGCTCGATCTGGTCGTAGGTTTCCATGTCCATGAAGGTCAGCATGTCGCCGCTGGCGAACAGGAACTGGAAGTCCTTCTTGTCCAGGATGGCCTCGTCCACCGCTTCGTCGGAGCGGAAACGCTGGTTGAGCTTGGTGCCGCTGGTGACGTTCTTGAGCTCGACCTGGTTGTAGGCGCCGCCCTTGCCGGGCTTGACCTTCTGGGTCTTGACCGCGATCCACAGCCCGCCGTCGTAATTGATCAGGGTGCCGGGGCTGATTTCGTTGCCTGTGATCTTAGACATTGATTTGGGCCATGGTTTTTAAAGCCTCCGGGGGCGGGGGTGACGGACGGTTCGCGGGTTCAAACAGCGCTCAAACAGCGAAGCGGTGCGCGTCGTAAAAGAGCGGGCGGGTTCTAGCAACCCGCGCCCTGTTTGTCATCCCCGGCCGAGCGCGGCATGGCTGCGCGAGGGGAGGGGATCCAGGTGTCAGACACCGATAGGTTTTTGGCGCCTGGGTCGCCCATACGCTGTCGCTATGGGCTCCCTCACATCGCCTGACGGCGATGTTCGCCGGGGATGACATTCAAGGCGGTCAAAAGCAGTATTGCCAGCAGGAATAGCCCGCCCCCAGGGTCAGATAGACCAGCAATGCGGTCGCCAGCAGCACCGCGATATCGGCCCAGCGCGCCCCTTTGGGGCGGAAAAAGCCCATGACCCAGGCCAACAGCAGCAGACAGGCCGCCGGCACGATCAGGAAGGGGATGTACCAATAGGCCTGGAAGGCCAGGGAATCCGAAAACAGCCAGCTGTGAATCTTGTCGATGGCCAGATTGATCCCGAAGGCGACAAAGACGCCGCAGAAGAGGAAGAGCAGCAGGCGTTCTTTCATGTGCAGGGGGCTTTCATGCGAACAGCGCGTTGAATGCGCGCACCGCATCTTGCGGGCCGGCGGCATGTTCCCATACCCCGGCCGAGACGGCGAGAAAGTCTGCGCCTGCTTCCACCAGTTCACGCGCGTTGGTGACCGTGATGCCGCCAATGGCGACACAGGGCACCACCATCATCTCGCTCCACCAGCTGAGCAGTTCGAGCGGGGCGCTGGTCTTCGGTTCCTTGGTTTGGGTAGGAAAGAAGGCGCCGAAGGCGACATAATCGGCGCTGGCCTCGGCCGCTTCCATGGCCAGGTGCCGGCTGTCATGGCAGGTGACGCCGACAATGCCGCCGGGCAAAGCGGCACGCGCGCTGGCATAGCTCGCATCTTCCTGGCCGATATGGACGCCGTCACAGCCCAGCTCGGCGGCAAGATCAGGCCGGTCGTTCAGGATGAAAGCCGTGCCGTTGGCCTGCACCACCGGGCGCAAGGTATCGACCGCGCGGCGGATATCGTCGTCGCCGACATGCTTGAGCCTGAGTTGGAACGACGCCACATCGCCGCACTTCAGGGCTTCCTTCAGCGGGCCCAAAAAATTCACCGCCGAGAGCTTCGGCGGTGAAATTAGATATAAACGGCAGTCGCTCAAAAAATCCTCATGCTTCGACAAGCTCAGCATGAGGATTTTCTCCTCACCCTGAGCTTGTTGAAGGGTGAGGAGAACAGGATCAAGCGGCCTTCTTCTCTTCCGCTTCGCTCCACTTGCCCAGCGCGGCAAGCGAGTTCATCGCGGCGCGATGGGCAAAGGCGGCCTGGCCCTTGGCGACATTCTCAGCCTTGCCGCTCCACGCTTTCTGCGGCGCGGCCTGCAGCGCCCGGCCATAGGAGAAAGTCAGCGCCCAGGGCAGCCCGCCCAGCCGGTTCATGGCCGACAGGTGCGCGGTGGCTTCCTCCTCGCCCTGTCCGCCCGACAGGAAGGCGATGCCCGGTACCGCCGGCGGCACATGGCGCTTGAGCAACTTCACAGTGCGCTCAGCCACTTCCTCGATGGAATTCTGCGTGGGGCACTTCTTGCCCGGCACCACCATGTTGGGCTTGAGGATCATGCCTTCCAACGCCACATCGGCGGTGTAGAGCGCCTCGAACACTTCCGACAGAACCCAGCTGGTGACGTCTTCGCAACGCTGGATGTCATGGCCGCCGTCCATCAGCACTTCCGGCTCCACGATCGGAACTATTCCATTTTCTTGCGCGAGCGCTGCATATCTAGCCAGCGCCTGGGCGTTGGCGTTGATGCAGTTGTAGGTGGGAATGTGCTCGGCGATGTCGATCACCGCCCGCCACTTGGCGAAGCGCGCGCCCAGTCTGTGATAGTCCTGGAAGCGGGTGCGCAACCCGTCCAGGCCCTCGGTGATGGTCTCGCCAGGTGCCAGCGCCAGTGGCTTGGCGCCTTCATCCACCTTGATGCCGGGGACGGCTCCAGCTGCTTCAATAAGCGACACGAGAGAGGTGCCGTCCTTGGCCTTCTGGCGGATGGTCTCGTCGAACAGGATGACGCCGCCGATATGGTCGTGCATCGCCTTGTCGGTGCGAAACAGAAACTCGCGATAGTCGCGGCGGTTGTCTTCGGTGTTCTGGACCCCGATTGCGTCGAAGCGCTTCTGGATGGTGCCGGTGGATTCATCGGCCGCCAGAAGGCCCTTGCCGGGGGCCACCATCTTCCTGGCGATGGCGTTCAGTTCGTCCAGATTCATCTCCCACCTCGTTTATTTCGCTGTGAGCGCCTCGACGCCCGGCAGCTGTTTGCCTTCAAGCCATTCCAGAAACGCCCCGCCCGCGGTCGAGACATAGGTAAACCCGTCTTCCACGCCGGCATGGGCAAGGGCCGCGACCGTGTCGCCGCCGCCCGCCACGGAGAGTAGCTGGCCGGCGCGCGTCAGGCTTGCGACCATTTGTGCCGCCGCCACCGTGCCACGGTCGAAAGGCTCGGTTTCGAACGCCCCCAGCGGGCCGTTCCAGACCAGGGTGCGGGTTCCCTTGAGCCGGTTCTGGAACTCGGCAATGGACTTGGCGCCCACATCCAGCACCATCTCGTCGGCGCCGATTTCGGAAACCGGGACCGTGCGGTGGGGGGCGTCCTTTTTCAATTCCCTGGCCACGACCACATCAATGGGCAGCAGGATTACCGCACCCGCCCCGCTGGCCATTTGAACCACCTTGCGCGCGGTCTCCAGATGGTCGGCTTCATACAGTGACTTGCCGACCGGCACACCCCGGGCGGCCAGGAAAGTGTTGGCCATGGCGCCGCCGATCACCAGGGTCTGGACCCGCGTCACCAGATTTTCCAGCAGTTCGATCTTGGTGGAGACTTTCGCCCCGCCCACTACCGCCATCAGCGGGCGTTCGGGATTGCCGAGCGCCTTTTCCAGATGGATCAGCTCGGCCTGCATGGAGCGGCCGGCCGCATTGGGCAGAAGCCTTGCTACGCCTTCCGTGCTGGCATGGGCGCGATGGGCGGCGCTGAAGGCATCATTGACGAAGATGTCGCCCAGCGCGGCAAGCTGCCTGGCCATCGCCGGATCATTGTCTTCCTCACCCTTGTGAAAGCGGGTGTTCTCCAGCAGCAGCACCTGGCCGTCCTTCAACGCGGCCACCGCGCGTTCGGCCACCGGCCCGATGCAGTCAGCGGCGAAGGCCACGGGCCGCCCGATTGCCTCCGCCAGCGGTTCGGCCAAGGGCTTCAGCGACATCGAAGGCACCACCTTGCCCTTGGGCCGGTCGAAATGGCTGAGCACGATCACGCGTGCGCCTTTTTCCGCAAGTTCGCGGATGGTCGGGGCCTGGCGCACGATGCGCAAGCGGTCGGTCACCTTGCCCTCGGCCATCGGAACATTGAGGTCGGCGCGCACCAGGACGCGCTTTGCCTTCACATCCAGATCGTCGAGAGTGCGGAACGCCATTTATCATCCTGTTTGTCATGCCCGCGAGTTCATGGCGACAGCGTATGAACGGGCATCCATTGCGCCATGGATTCCCGCCGGAGTTTATACTCCGGTCGCGCTCTGCGCGAGCCGGGGTACGGGAATGACAGTCTTAAATCAGCTTTCCCATCGCCACGGCGGTGTCGGCCATGCGGTTGGAGAAGCCCCATTCATTGTCGTACCAGCTCATCACCGAGATGAAAGTGCCGTCCATCACCTTGGTCTGGTCCAGCGCGAAGCTGGAAGAGGCCGGATTGTGATTGAAGTCGATCGAGACCAGCTTGTCATGCACCACCTCCAGGATGCCTTTCAGCGAACCTGCGGCCGCGCCCTTGATGGCGTCATTGATCTCGGCAACGCTGGTCGCTTTTCGTGAGCAGAACTTCAGGTCCACCAGCGAGACATTGGAGGTGGGAACACGCACTGAAACGCCGTCCAGCTTGCCCTTCAGTTCCGGCAGCACCAGGCCCACCGCCTTGGCGGCCCCGGTCGAAGTCGGGATCATGGACAGCGCCGCGGCGCGCGCGCGGTAGAGATCCTTGTGCATCTGGTCCAGCGTCGGCTGGTCGTTGGTGTAGCTGTGAATGGTGGTCATCACGCCGCGTTCGATGCCCACCGCATCGTTCAGCACCTTGGCCACCGGCACCAGGCAGTTGGTGGTGCATGACGCATTGGAGACGACCAGATGATCTTTGGTCAGCTTGTCGTGATTGACGCCATAGACCACGGTGAGGTCGGCGCCGTCGCAAGGGGCCGAGACCAGCACGCGCTTGGCGCCGGCGGCGAAATGGGCGGCCGCCTTCTCCTTGGTGGCGAAGATGCCGGTGCATTCCAGCGCGATGTCGACATCGAGTTCCTTGTGCGGCAGCTCGGCCGGGTTCTTGATGGCGGTGACCTTCATCTTGTGGCCGGCGGCGATCATGAACTCGCCGTCCACGCTCACCTGGGCCGGAAAGCGGCCATGCACGCTGTCGTAGCGCAGCAGATGGGCGTTGGTCTCCACCGGTCCCAGGTCGTTGACGGCCACGACCTCGATGTCGCGGCGTCCCGATTCCACGATCGCCCGAAGGACGAGGCGGCCGATGCGGCCGAAGCCGTTGATTGCAACCCGAAGTGCCATTTGCCTTACTCCTCGAATGCGATGCAACGCATCGCATAATTAAAAATTGTCATGGCCCGGCTTGACCGGGCCACCCAGCCGCCGCGTGTCCACGCGGCGAATGAGTCTTCTCCTTCACCTGGATGGCCCGCATTCGCGGGCCATGACAGTTATTTATTCAACAGCCCTTTCGCCGCGGCCACCGCCGCGTCCGCGCTAATGCCGAATTTGGCATAGACGTCCTTGTAGGGACCGCTGGCGCCGAAACTGTGCATGCCGATGAAAGCGCCAGCCGTACCCAGCAATTCCGAGCCGATATAGCGGTCCCAGCCCTCGCGAACCGCCGCCTCGATGGCGACCTTGACCGTGCCGGGTCCCAGCACCTTGCGGCGATAGTCTTCGGGCTGTTCCTCGAACAGGGTCCAGCTCGGCATGGAGACCACGCGCGAGGCGATGCCTTCGGCTTTCAGCTTGGCGCGCGCTTCCACTGCCAGGCTGACTTCGGTGCCGGTGGCGAGAAATGTCACCTTGGCGTCGGCATCGCCTTCCAGTTCATAGGCGCCCCTGGCCGAGAGATTTTCGCTGGTGTGATTGACGCGCAAGGTCGGCACATCCTGGCGCGAGAAGGCGATCAGGCTGGGGCGCCGGGAATCGGCAAGCGCCAGGTCCCAGCATTCCGCCGTCTCCACGCCGTCGGCGGGACGGAACACCTTCAAGCCGGGAATGGCGCGCAACGCCGCCAGATGCTCGATCGGCTGATGGGTGGGGCCGTCTTCGCCCACGCCGATGGAGTCATGGGTCATCACAAACACCACACGGATACCCATCAGCGCCGCCAGCCGGATGGCCGGGCGGCAATAATCGCTGAACACCAGGAAGGTGCCGCCATAGGGAATGATGCCGCCATGCAGCGCCATGCCGTTCATGGCCGCCGCCATGCCATGCTCGCGGATGCCGTAATGGATATAGCGGCCGTTGAAATTGCCGGGGCTGATCTCGACCAGGCCCTTGGTCCTGGTGTTGTTCGATGGCGTCAGGTCGGCGGAGCCGCCGACGGTGTTCTGCAGTTCGCCATTGATGACGTCCAGCGCCTTTTCCGACATCTTGCGGGTGCCGGCCTTGGGCTTTTCCGCTGAAAGCTGTTCTTTGAGCCTGACCAGCGCGGGCGAAAGCGAGGACGGGATCACGTCATTGACGGTGTCGTCGAATTCCTTGGCTTGTTTGCTGGCAGCCTTGCGCGCGGTCCAGGCGTCATAGTCCCCGGCGCCGGTGGCGCCGATGGCGCGCCACTGATTGAGGAGATCGTCCGGCACCACAAAGGGTTCATACGGCCAGTCCAGTTCCTTGCGCGTGCCGGCCACGACATCGGCGCCCGGCGCGTCGCTGTGCGCCTTCTGCGTGCCCTCGCGGCCCGGCATGCCGAAGCCGATGATGGTGCGGCAGCCGATCAGCACGGGACGGTCGGCACCTTGCGCTTTCTGCAGGGCGCGGAAGATGTCGACGGCGTCATGGCCGTCGCAACTGTCCACGGTCCAGCCTTCGGACCGGAAGCGCTCCAGCTGGTCGGTATGCGAAGACAGCGACAGTGCGCCGTCGATGGTGATGTTGTTGTTGTCCCACAGCACGATCAGGTTGGAGAGCTTGAGATTGCCGGCCAGCCCGATGGCCTCATGGCTGATGCCTTCCATCAGGTCGCCATCGGAGGCGATGACATAGGTCTTGTGGTTGACGAGATCGTCGCCAAAGCGGGCATTGAGGATGCGCTCGGCCAGCGCCATGCCCACGGCATTGGAGATGCCCTGGCCCAGCGGTCCGGTGGTGGTCTCTATGCCGGGCAAATGGCCATACTCGGGATGACCGGCGGTGGGGCTGCCGACTTTGCGGAAGTGCTTCAGGTTTTCGATGGTGATCGCAGGGTATCCCGTCAGCCAGAGCAGGGAATAGAGCAGCATCGAGCCATGCCCCGCCGACAGCACAAAGCGGTCGCGGTCGGGCCAGCCGGGCTGGGCGGCGTTGAATTTCAGGAATCGGGAAAAGAGGACGGTGGCGACATCGGCCATGCCCATTGGCAGGCCCGGATGCCCGGACTTGGCGGTTTCCACCGCATCCACAGAAAGCATGCGGATGGCGTTGGCGAGGCGGCGCACGGCGTGCTGTTCAGGGAGGGCCTGATCGGGCGGGGTCATTTGGGGTTCCCGGCTTTGATGGTGGGTGCCCTTAGCGAGCGGTTGGCGCCCCCGTCAAGGGCCAGGGACATGTCAGGAACGCGTATCGGTTGACCCGATTTCCCGTTCCAGTGCCGCAGGTCCGAAATTCGCAATCTCTTGATATCGGATATTGGCGAATTTCGGACCCGAAACGGCACTGGATTCAATGATTTCTAAGGCCTAAGGTCTTGGCGGAATTGAGCGATGAGGTGCGCATGAGCCGGCTGGATTTGGCGCAAGACCGTTTTCGGGCAGCCCTGGAAGCCGTGGAGAATGCCGCCGGATCGGTCGGCGAAAGCCTGGATCATGCCGCCAAATTGCCGGAACGCGTCGCGGAACTGGAGGCCGAGCGCGAAAAACTGCTGGGCCGCATCGCGGAACTGGAAGACGAAGTGGCCGCCCTGTCGGGCCTGACCGAAGAGGTCGAGGGCCGGCTGGACGGCGCGATCGGCGAAATCCGCGCCGTGTTGGCGAGGTAACGATGCCGCTGGTCAATGTCATGGTGAACAACCGCGCCTATACCATCGCCTGTGACGAAGGCGAGGAAGAGCATCTCAAGGATCTGGCCCAGCATGTCGACCAGAAGGCGCGCGAGGTGCTGGCCTCGGTGGGGCAGGTGGGCGATACCCGCATGCTGTTGATGGCGGCGCTGCTGATGGCCGATGAACATCATGACCTGACGGACAAGGTCGCGGCAGGGGCCCAAGCCGCCAATGCCAGTTCCGGCGAGAAGCGGAGCCTGCACCTACGTGTGGAACAGGCTGAAAGCGATGCCGCCGATGTGCTGGAAAGCGCCGCCAAAAGACTCGAAGATATTGCCGCCCGGCTTGCACACGCCTAAACTGGGGTTGGACGGATACTGCCTCGTGCGTCAGGTTGCGATGCCAGGGGCCTTAATTGTACTCATCGGGAGTTGTCCCTGCCTGGGATCGTGGTCCCGGGCACACGACGCCCACCTGCACTTGCAGGCCCATGAGATCCAATACCAACGGCGAATGCGGTTCCGTCCGCTTCTTTCAAGCTGTCATGGCCCGCGAATGCGGGCCACCCAGGTGACCCCATCCAAAATCCCAACAGAGATTTCCTTGCTGCGATAGCATGTCCGTCGCCTGGATGGCCCACACCAGGTGGACCATGACACTCAAGGATAAATCCGAACTCCGCCGGATCGCGCGGGCGCGCCGCAAGGCGCTGGCCGACGAAGGCTTCGCGCTCGCCATCGCGCCTTTCGCCGAAGACTTGGCCGTAACGCCCGGCATGATTGTCGGGGGCTATCATGCCCTGGTGGAGGAAGCCGATCCGTCACAGCTTCTGGCGCGTCTGGTCGAGCTGGGGTGTCAGGCCGCATTTCCACGGGTGACGGGCAGGGATCAGCCGCTGGAATTCCATCATGTGCCCGATGGCGATGTGCTGGAGCCGGGCAGTTTCGGCATTCCCGAGCCGCTGAAACATTGGCCCAGGGCCCGTCCCGATCTGTTGCTGGTGCCGCTGCTTGCCTTTGATGCGGACGGACACCGCCTGGGCCATGGTGGCGGCTTTTACGACCGCACCCTGGCGCTGCTGAAGGTGCCGGCCATCGGGATTGCCTATGCCGGCCAGGAAGTCGTCTCGCTTCCGCGCGGGCCTCATGATATGGCGCTGGACATGGTCGTCACCGAACAGGGCGTCAGGCGCTTTTGATGAACATTCTTTTCCTGGGCGATATCATCGGCAAGCCGGGCCGCGATGTGGTGACGGCCGAACTGCCGCACCTGCGCAACCGTCTGAAACTCGACCTGGTGATCGCCAATGGCGAGAATTCCGCCGGCGGTTTCGGCCTCACCCGCGCCATCGCGGAAGAGTTCTTTGCCTGCGGCATCGATGTGATCACCACCGGCAATCACTGGGCCGACCAGAAGGAAATCCTCACCTATATCGAGGCCGAAGACCGCGTCCTGCGTCCGGCGAACTATCCCAAAGGCACGCCGGGCAAGGGCGCCAATCTTTATCAGGCCCCGGCGGGCAGCGTGCTGGTGATCAATGCCATGGGCCGGGTGTTCATGGATGCGCTGGATGATCCCTTCGCCGCGGTGGACCGCGAACTGAACGCCTGTCCGCTGGGTGAAGGCGCCGACGCCATCGTGGTCGACATCCATGCCGAGGCGACATCGGAGAAAATGGCGATGGGCCATTTCTGCGATGGCCGCGCCAGCCTGGTGGTGGGATCGCACCAGCATATCCCCACCGCCGACGCCCAGATATTTCCCGGCGGCACCGCCTTCCAGGCCGATGCCGGGGCCTGCGCCGATTATGATTCCGTGATCGGCATGGACAAGGCCGAGCCGGTGCAGCGCTTCACCCGCAAGATGTCGAGCCAGCGCTATTTCCCGGCCACGGGGCCGGCGACTTTGTGCGCGGTGTTTGTGCAGACCGGCGCGAAAGGGCTGGCAACGCGCATCGAGCCGGTGCGTGTGGGCGGGCGGTTGAAGGGTTCACTGCCCGAACTTTGAACGCGCAATACTCGCGATACGGTCGCGGGTTGCTCCGGCCCTGGCGCGGGTTGTCCATTTTGAGTATCCTCCACTTACCGGCAACG
>DATAWO010000024.1:0-5359 GCA_036267165.1 Rhizomicrobium sp.
CACATAATGGCCCATCTCATGGCCCATCACCGCCAGCACCTCGTCCGGCGTGCTCTGCTTGAGCAGATTGTCGTTCAGCGAAATGCGCGCGGTGCCCAGGAAGCCCGAAACATTGGCCGACACCCGGTTGGATTGGCGCGAGGCATCCACCAGGAAAACATTAGCAGCCGGCACGTCATTGGCGCGGGCCAGCGACAGGATCTGCGCCTTGAGCGGGCTGTCGGGCAGGGGGGAATAGTGATTGTACAGCGGCGCGATGAAGACGGGCCAGATCACCGCGCCCACTATGTTGAAGGCGATGGTCAGGCCGGCGCCCCACAGCCACCAACTTTCACGGGCCCGGCGGATGGCGCCATAGAGCAGGGGCAGGAAAATCAGCGCCGCGATGAAGTTCACGGCGAAGCCGATGCCGAAATCGCCCAACCATTGCAGGAGATCCTGGTTGGACAGGCCATAAGCGTGTTCGCGGAAATAGCCTTCGTAAAGCGTCAGCGGCAGGGTCGCCACGGTGACAATGGGCACATAGCAGGCGGCATAGAGCATGACCTGGACGCTGCGGCTGCGGGTGCGCTCCTCCGCCCAGTCGCGGATGCGCACGGATACCTGCGACCACAGCAGGAGCGCAGCCACGCCCAGGGCGTAGACCAAGTCCAGCAGCTTCAGCCAGTAACCGCCCTCGAAATAGGCGTCGGAGCGGTTGCGCGCTGCGCCGTTCACGCGCGCCAGATAGCGCTGGGTGGCCTGGGTGGCGTCGAACGACGGTGTGGTGTCCATGGTGGGCAGCTGGCCCACTTCCACATGTCTGGTGGGCGCGGCGCGGGGCCCAAGCTGCGCTTCCGGCGTGTCGGTTTGCGCCATTGCCGGCGCGACAGCAAACAGCAGAAAAATCGCGATAAGACGTATAAAAGCCATGAGCATTTCCCTTGTCGGGTCAGCCTAACAGGATTTCATGGCGGCCGAAGTGGTTAATGCTGATAAGGTTTTGTCATGCGCGCCACACTGTTGCCCGTACACCGCATACTCGCCATGGCTGTGTTGATCAGCCTGCCGCTGACAGCATGGGCTGCGATCGGCACCGCGCGCGCGCCATCGGATTCGGTGCATTATCGCAGTTGCCTTTCCGCCGCCAATCTCAATCCAGCGGCCGCGCTCACCGATGCGGAAGACTGGGAGAAATCGGGCGGCGGTGTTCCCGCACAGCATTGCGCCGCACTGGCGCTGGTGAGCCTCAAGCGTTACGCCGAAGCAGGCACGCGGCTGGACCATCTCGCGGGCGACCGCGATGTGCCGGAGATGTCTTTCCGCACGGCGCTGTACGACCAGGCCGGCAATGCCTGGCTCCTGGCGGGCGATGCCGCGCACGCCGTGCAGAGTTTCCAGGCGGCGCTGACGCTATCGGCGGGTGATGCCGACCTGTTCGCCGATCTCGCCCGCGCCCAAGCCATGCGCCATGACTGGCATGAGGTCGACCTGGATTTGAACGCGGCGTTGCAACTCGCGCCGCGCCGCGCCGATCTGCTGGTGCTGCGGGCCAGCGCGCGCCGCGCGCTGCAGCATTATGCGGAAGCGCGCGCCGACATCCAGCTGGCGCTGAAGCTCAAGCCGGGCGACAGCAATGCGCTGGTGGAGAGCGGGTTGTTGCGCAAACAGCTGGGTGACCTGGGCGGCGCCAGGCGCGATTTCCAGGCGGCATTGAAAACCGCCTCGGGCGAGACGGCCGCCGAAGCGAAGGAAAATCTCGAAGCCCTCAATCCCTGATTTCGTCAGAAATCGAGTTCGGCATAATGGGCGACCGGGGGCTGGCCCGGCACACGATCCGACAGGATGGAGCGGAAGGCGGGCCGCGACTTCATCCGCACATACCATTCACTGGCGGCGGGATGATCGCTCCACGGCACTTCGCCGAAATAGTCCAGCGCCGACAGATGCGCCGCCACCGCCAGGTCGCCCAGGGTGGTCTCGCGGCAGGCAAGGTTGCCGTTGGTTTCCGCCGCCCGGCCGATCGCGGCCAGCGCCACTTTCAGCTCCTCGCGCCCGGCGCGGATGGTGTTCATGTCGGGCGCGCGCGAGAAGGCGGCGCCGGTGAAACGCTGGCCGGCCTTCTCATAGACAATGCGCTGGGTCACCTGTTCGTGGAACGGTCCCATCGCCCAGTCCACCCAGCGCAGGGCGCCGCGCCGGGCCGCGTCATCGGCAGGAGCCAGCGGATGGTCCGGATAGTTGGTCTCGAGATGGTCCAGGATTGCCCACACGCCTTCGGCCCGGGTTCCATCCATGTCCACGAACACCGGCATGGGGTTGCGCGCATCTTCGGCCATCACCGGATCGCAGGCCACCCGCTTTTCCCCCACCATCAGGCGGGCCAGGCGGCAGCTGGGCGACAGCATCAAGTGAATCAGGCGGCGCATCCGTCCTCAAGTAGCGAAGCGATAGGACAATATAAAGTCCTCAAATAGCGAAGCGGTAGGACATGATAAAGTCCTCAAATAGCGAAGCGATAGGACATGATAGTCCTCAAGCAGCGCATCAATAAGGCGCGGTTGTAAGCGAGACCTTTACTTAACGCAAAAGTTCAGGTCATCGCGCACCACCATGGCGCTGCGTCCCTCCAGACTGGCGGTGCGGCGGCGGACATAGCGGCCGGGGTGGGCGGCTCGCCATTTGTGAGGATTGGGCAGGATGGCGGCCAGGCGCGCGGCTTCGGCCGCATCCAGGGACGCCGCGTCGGTTCCGAAATAGGCCTCGCTGGCGGCCTCCGCGCCGAAGATGCCGTCGCCCCAATCCACCAGGTTCAGATACGCCTGCAGGATGCGCTTCTTGGGCCATAGCTGCTCCATCAGCGCCGTGAGATAGGCCTCCAGACCCTTGCGAACCCAGCTTCGGACGGGCAACAGGAAGAGGGTCCGCGCGGTCTGCTGCGAGATGGTGCTGGCGCCGCGCATGGGCTTGTCGGGATGACGCTTATGGTCCTCCATCGCCTTGTTGATGCTCTTCCAGTCAAAGCCGTGATGGGTGCAGAAATTCTGGTCCTCAGCACCGATCACCGCCCGCTCCAACCGGGGTGAGATGTCGTCGCTCCAGCTGTAGTGTGCGCCCTTGCCCTCGATCAGGCTGAGCAGCATTTCCGGTGTACCTGGCACCGGAATGTAACGGAATAACAGCAGCAACAGGATCGGGGCCGCCACCAGCAGGATGAACAGGATGGCGATCGTGCGCCACAGAAACCCGCGGCCGCGCCAGACCAGTCCTTTTCCGATTCCCCGCCCCATCTCACCACCATACCAAAAGTTATTGGATGCGCGAGGCGGGCGGCGATGCTAACAGTGACCGTCAACCTCTCCGAGCGTCCCGGCAATGCATGACATCCTGATGTCCCTGATTCTGGGGGTGGTCGAAGGCATCACTGAATTCCTGCCCATTTCCTCCACTGCGCATCTGCTGGTGACCGAGAGGCTGCTCGGCCTGGGGGATGAATGGGAAGCTTTCACCGTGGTGATCCAGTTGGGCGCGATCCTTGCGGTGGTGGCGATCTATTTCCAGGTGTTCTGGAAAGCGTTGATCGGCCTGCCCAGTTCGGCGGATGCCCGCCGGTTCGCGCTGGGACTGATCCTGGCCTTGCTGCCGTCGGTGGTGGCGGGGCTGGCGCTGAAAAAACTGCTGGACCAGGTGCTGCTCAATCCGGCCTTCGCCATGCCCTTCATCGCCGGCTGCTGGATCGTGGGCGGCCTCATCATCCTGGCGTTCGAGCGCATCGCGCCCAAGCCCCGCTTTTTCGAAGGCGACAAGCTGCCGCTGCTCAAGGCGTTCCAGATCGGCTGCTGCCAGATCCTGTCCATCATTCCCGGTGTGTCGCGCTCGGGCGCCACCATCCTGGGCGGGGAGATGCTGGGCGTGGACCGCAAGGCGGCGACGCTGTTCACCTTCTATCTGGCGGTGCCCACCATGACGGGAGCGACGATCCTGGAACTGCACAGCAAAGCCGGTTCGCTGACCCATGGCCAGAGCCTCGACATCGCCATCGGCTTTGTCGTGTCCTTCATCGTGGCCTTTTTCGTGATCCGGGAATTTCTCCAGATTGTCACGAAATACGGGCTCAAGCCCTTCGGCTGGTACCGCATCGCGGCGGGTCTGGCGCTGATCGCCTATCTGGCGATTCATTAAGAGCAGGATTGCCGGCCGCTCGCGAAGCTCGCGGCATTCGCCGCTCTCGCAGGTCCACCGGACCTGCTCACACGCTTCGCGTGCCGTGGCTCACTTCCCGGCGCGCCTGGTCGGCATATTCGCCCTTGGCGCGATAACGCCACAGATAGGACGGCATCACCGCTTCCACCGAGGTGGGCGTGATGCCCAGATCCGAAAGCCCGGCCGCGGTGGTCGATGCCACATTGTCGCGTTTGAGCAGCCGCACCTGATCCACGGTCAGCAAGGGATTGGGCAGGAGCTGCAGGAACATCGCCTTCAGCGAGGCGATGCCGAAGGGCAGGGGCACCAACACGCGCTTGCGCCCGGTCTCGCGCAGGATCAGTTGCAGCAATTCCTTGAAGGAATAGATGGTGGGACCGCCCAGCTCGTAAGTGCGGCCGTCCTGCCGCGACAGTGCCACAAGAACGGCCTGCGCCACATCGCCGACAAAGACCGGCTGGAAACGGGTATGGCCGCCGCCCACCAGAGGCAGGGCAGGAAGGAATCGCGCCATGGCAGCGAACTTGTTGAAGAAGCCGTCTTCGGGGCCGAAGATCAGCGACGGGCGCAGGATCACCGCATTGGGGAAGGTCTCGCGCACCGCCTGTTCGCCTTCCGCCTTGGTCACGGCGTATTGGGCGTCGGACTCCGCGTCCGCCCCGATGGCCGAGACATGCACCAGCGCACCCACGCCTGCGGCGGCCGAGCCTTGCGCGATATTGGCGGCGCCTTCGGCCTGGACATCCTCGAAGGTCTGGCCTTTCTCGAACAGGATGCCGGTCAGGTTGATGACAGCGTTTGCGCCCATCACCGCGTGGGCGACGGAATCGGCATCGGCAACGTCGCATTTGACGAAGTCGATCTGGCCGACCGTGCCCAGCGGCCTGAGAAAGAAGGCGCGGTTGGGATGGCGGGTCGCGACCTTGATACGCCAGCCGGCGCGGGCCAGCGCCCGGACCGTGTGGCGTCCCAGAAAGCCTGAGCCGCCGAAAACCGTCACCAGATTCGTGTTCATTGTCATGCGTCCTCAGAGATAGAGCAGGAAGGTTACGGTTTTAGCGGTATCCGTGCACTGAACGGCATGGCCAGCGCCGGACGGCGGTCGAATTTCTCCTCCGCATAAGGTCCGGTCTGGTCCACATAGTGCAGGAAGACCTGGGCGACGCTTTCCCCCGTG
>DATAWO010000025.1:0-8776 GCA_036267165.1 Rhizomicrobium sp.
CTGAAGCCGCGCGTCATGTCGCTGGTGGTCTTCACGGGGCTGGCCGGCATCGTGGCGGCGCCGGGACACGTCAACCCGTTCATTGGTTTCACCGCGCTGCTTTGCATCGCGGTGGCCGCCGGCGCGAGCGGTTGCCTCAACATGGCCTATGACAGCGACATCGACCGGCTGATGACCCGTACCGCCACGCGGCCCATTCCCATGGGCCATGTGGCGCGGGAAGACGCGCTGGCCTTTGGCTGGACCCTGGCTGTGGCCGCGGTCGCCACCATGGGCCTGTTCGTGAACTTCCTGGCGGCGGGGCTGCTCGCCTTCACCATCTTCTTCTATGTCGTGGTCTATACGCTCTGGCTCAAGCGCCGCACGCCGCAGAACATCGTGATCGGCGGCCTGTCGGGTGCACTGCCGCCGGCCATCGGCTGGGCCTCGGTGACCGGAGACCTGACCTTGGCGCCGCTGCTTCTGGTCGCCATCATCTTCATGTGGACGCCGCCGCATTTCTGGGCGCTGTCGCTGTGGCGCAGCGGCGACTATGCCCGCGCCGGCGTGCCCATGCTGCCGGTGGTGAAAGGCAAGGCCCATACCCGCTTCCAGATACTGCTTTATACGCTTGTGCTGGTGCCGCTGGGCGTGGCGCCGGCCTTCCTGCACATGGGTGGCGTGCTTTATCTGGCGGTCTCGGGCGGCATCGGCCTGTGGTTCCTGTGGGAAGCCATTGCCACCTATTTCGAAAAGAACGAGGAGAAGGAGCCGGCGGCCCATCGCCTGTTTGGCGTGTCGCTGCTCTACATGACGGCGTTGTTCGCCGCCCTGATCGTCGAAAAGCTTGCCGGTCTGCCGGCTTTGGCGATCACGTGAGGGATGACGATGCCGAGCGCGCGCGCCGCAAACGCAACATCGCACTGGGGCTGGTGCTCGGTGGTGTGGTCGTTTTGTTTTATCTGATGTCGATCGTGCAATGGCACGAACATACAACCCATTAAAGGGGCAAGGCCTATGAGCAGCGATGTGAAGCACGATTATCACCTGGTGGACCCGAGCTCCTGGCCGATCGTCGGTTCGGTGGGCGCGTTCACCATGCTCAGCGGCGCCGTGTTCTGGATGAACAAGGATTACACCGGCTTCTGGGGTCTGCCGGTGAACGGCCAGCCCTATATCTTCCTGATCGGCCTGGGTCTGGTGCTCTACACCATGGCCGGCTGGTGGCGCGATGTGATCCGCGAATCCGTGGTGCTGGGCAATCACACCCCGGTGGTGAAGCTGCATCTGCGCTACGGCATGCTGCTGTTCATCGCTTCGGAAGTGATGTTCTTCGTCGCCTGGTTCTGGGCTTACTTCAATACCGCCATCTTCCACAGCGATGTCGGCGTCCCCACCTGGCCGCCCGCGGGCATCATCACGCTGGATCCCTGGCACTTCCCGCTGCTGAACACCCTGATCCTGCTGACCTCGGGCACCACCGTGACCTGGGCGCATCACGCCATCCAGACCGGCGACCGCAAGGGCGCGGTGCAGGGGCTGATCCTCACCGTGCTGCTGGGCGTCAGCTTCACCTGCGTGCAGGCCTGGGAATATGCCCATGCGCCCTTCACCTTCGGCTTCAACAATCTGGCGCTGGCGCCCTTCACCGACCCTGCCCATTCGGTGCTTGCGGCCGGCGCGGGCAACTTCGACGCGATCTATGGCTCGACCTTCTTCATGGCGACCGGCTTCCACGGCTTCCATGTCATCATCGGCACCATCTTCCTGACCGTGTGCCTGGCGCGCGCTATCGCCGGCCAGTTCACGCCCACCCGCCATTTCGGCTTCGAGGCGGCGGCCTGGTACTGGCACTTCGTCGACGTGGTGTGGCTGTTTCTGTTCGTCTGTATCTACGTCTGGGGTAAGGGACCTATTGTCCAAGGCTAGCCTTTTGTTCCCCGGCGGCGTCGCCCGTGCTCACGTACGCTAGGTACGCTCCGCGCGGGCTCCTGGCCGGATGAACAAAATGCTGCGCCTTGAGTGGTGATGTGGAGACAGCACCAAACACCGCCAAAGCCATCCTCAAGGGCCTCTGTCCGCGCTGCGGTCAGGGCGGCCTGTTTGACGGCTATATCGCGCTGAAGAAACAGTGCCCGGCCTGCGGGCTGGACTATGCCATGTTCGATGCCGGTGACGGACCCATGGTGTTCGGCATCCTGATCGTGGGCGCCATCGTTTGCGGCCTGGCGCTGTGGGTGGAGTTCACTTTCCAGCCGCCGCTCTGGGTGCATGCGGTCTTGTGGCTGCCGCTGATCTGCATCCTGACCGCCCTGTTCCTGCGCCTGTCCAAGTCGGCGCTGCTGGTGCTGCAATACAAGCACAAGGCGGGCGAGGGGCGGTTGGAATGACCTTCCGTCCCCTGATCGGCATGACCATCGCCTGCGCCATCCTGTTCGCGCTCCTTTGCGGGCTGGGCGTGTGGCAGCTCGAGCGCCTGCAATGGAAGCTGGCGCTGATCGCCACCGTGAACGGCCACATGACGGCCGCACCTGTCACGCTGGACCAGATCACCGCCATGCCCGCGGACCAGGCGCAGTATCGCCGTGTCACGCTGCATGGCCATTTCGACCACGCCAAGGAAGCTTACGTCTTCACCACCGATGCCTCGGGCGCGCCGGTCTATCATGTGCTGACGCCGTTTCTGACCGATAGCGGAAAGTCGCTTGTGGTGGATCGCGGCGCGGTGCCGAAGGAAAAGCTCGATCCCGCCACCCGCGTGGCCGGCAACACATCCGGCGAAGTTGCAGTAACGGGCATATGGCGGGCGCCGGATGCGCCGGGACTGTTCACGCCGCCGGCGGATATCATCCACCGCGTCTGGTATGCCCGTGATCTGGCGGGCATCGCCGCGGCCGACCGCATCACGCTTTCGCAACCCGTGCTGGTGGAGGCCGACACACGCCCCAATCCGGGCGGTTGGCCAAAGGGCGGGCAGACCGTGGTGAGCTTCCGCAACCAGCACCTGTCCTATGCCGTCACCTGGTTCGGGCTGGCGATTGTGCTGCTAGGTGTCTGGTTTTCCTATCATATTTCCAAGGGCCGGATCGCCTTCAAATAGGTGGTCGGGCTTCCCATCCGGCCCTATAACCGCTCGCCATGATGTTCATTTCCACCCGGGGACAGGCGGCGCCTGCCTCTTTTTCCGATGTGCTGCTGGCGGGTCTTGCGCCCGATGGCGGCCTTTATCTGCCGCAAAGCTGGCCGCAATTTTCGGGGTCCGAGATCGCCGCCTTCAAGGCCATGCGCTACCAGGACGTGGCCTTCGCCATCCTGTCCAAATTCACCGCCGGTTCTTTCAGCGACGCCGAGCTGCGCCAAGCGATCGAGGCGGCCTATGCCGACTTCGACGCGCCCGAGATCGCGCCTTTGGTGGAACTGGGCGGGGGCCGCTATCTGCTGGAGCTGTTCCACGGCCCCACGCTGGCCTTCAAGGACATCGCGCTGCAGATCCTGGGGCAGCTGTTCAGCCGGGCGCTGGCCAAACGCGGCGGGCGCGCCACCGTGGTCGCCGCCACCTCGGGCGACACGGGCTCGGCCGCCATCGCGGCCCTGGGCGGGTTGCCCAACATCCTGACCGTGGTGCTGCATCCCCATAACCGGGTCAGCGAGGTGCAGCGGCGGCAGATGACGACATCGCCACACGCCAATGTCGCCAATGTCGCGATCACCGGCAGCTTCGACGACGCCCAGGCGCTGGTCAAAACCCTGTTCGCCGACAAGGCCTATGCCGACGAGATTTCGCTGACCGCGGTCAATTCCATCAACTTCGCCCGCATCGCGGCGCAATGCGTCTATTACTTCACCGCCACGGCGCAGCTGGGCAAGCAAGCGATCTTCGTGGTGCCCACCGGCAATTTCGGCGACATCTTCGCGGGCGAGGCGGCCGAGCGCATGGGCCTTTCCACAGCGCGCCTGGTGATCGCCACCAACGCCAACGACATAATGGCGCGGGCCTTGAACGAGGGCGTCTATGCCTCAGGCCACGCGCACGCCACCTTGAGCCCGTCCATGGACATCCAGGTCGCCTCCAACTTCGAGCGCGCGCTGTTCGAAGCGGCCGACCGCGACGCCGACTGGACCGCCGCCGCCATGAGCGACTTTGCCCGCATGCGCAAGCTGGTGTTGCCGGCCCCCGTGCTGGAAAAGCTGCGGGCCCGCTACAGCGCCTTCGCCAGCGACGACAGGGAGACCCGCGCGGCCATCGCCGCCGTTTATAAGGAAACGGGCCGCATCATTGATCCGCACACCGCGGTCGGCATCGCCGCCGCGATGAAGATGGGCCCCCGTCAGAACCAACCGCCGTCGCCGGTGGTGGTGCTGTCCACCGCCCATCCCGCCAAATTCCCCGATGCCGTGACGGAAGCGATCGGAAAGCCTCCCGCCGTCCCCCCCCGGCTCGCAGGCCTGGAAGACCGGGCCGAAAACTATGTCGTCTCCGCCCCTGAGGCGTCTTTGATAAAGCAGATCATCTCTTCTAAACTAGCCGCATGACCCTTGAAATATCAATACTTTCCAATGGCTTGACGGTCGTCAGCGACCCGATGCCCACGCTTGAAAGCGCCGCCATCGGCATCTGGGTGAATACCGGCAGCCGCAACGAGGCGCCGTCCCAGATGGGCGTTTCCCACATGCTGGAGCATATGGCCTTCAAGGGCACCGCCAGCCGCAATGCCCGCGCCATCGCCGAAGAGATCGAGGCGGTGGGCGGCATCCTCAATGCCTATACCGGCCGCGAGCAGACCGCCTTTCATGCCCGCATTCTGAAAGACGATGTGCCGCTGGCGCTGGATATCATCGCCGACATCCTCACCAGTCCCAGCTTTGAACCGTCGGAGCTGGAACGCGAGCGCCAGGTGGTGCTGCAGGAGCTGGGCCAGGCGCGTGATACGCCCGACGACATCGTGTTCGACCATCTGCAGTCCGCCATCTTCAAGGACCAGCCGCTGGGCTGGCCGATCCTGGGTGAAGAGAAGACGGTCAACGCTTTCAGCCGCCAGATCCTGAAGGATTATATGGCCTCGCAGTACCGGCTGGAGGGCATGACCCTGGTGGCCTCGGGCGCAGTGGATCATGCCGCGATCCTGCGCCTGGCGGAGGAGACGTGCGGCGGCCTCAATCCCGGCCAGGTGCCTGATTGCGCGCCGGCACATTATGTCGGCGGCGACTTCCGCGCCGTCGAAGACCTGGAGCAGGCCCATGTCGCCTACGCCTTTCCGGGCCTGGCCAATCCCGATGCGGATTATTTCGTGGCCCAGGTCTACGCCACGGCGCTGGGCGGCGGCACCTCTTCGCGGCTGTTCCAGGAAGTGCGGGAAAAACGCGGCCTGTGCTATTCGGTTTACGCATTTTCCACCGGCTTCCAGGACTCGGGCTTCCTGGGAATCTATGCCGGCACCGGCGAAGCCGAAGCGGGCGAGCTCTCCGCCGTCATCGCCGGCGAGATGGAGGCGATGACCAGGAACCTCAGCGACAGCGAAGTGGCGCGCGCCCGCGCCCAGCTCAAGGTCTCGCTGCTGATGGGAATGGAGCGTCCCGGCACCCGCGCCGAACAGATCGCCGGCCAGATGTTTGCGCTGGGCAAGGTGCAGTCCGCGGCCGAGATCGTGGCGCAGCTTGACGCCATCGATGCCGCGGCGGTGAAGACTTACGCCGCGCGGGTGATCGAAGCCGGTCATCCCACCATCGCGGCGGTGGGACCGGTCACCAAACTGGAGCCGCACCACATTTTCGCGCGCCGCTTTGGCGCCGCCCGCGCCAAACCCCTGCCGGACGCGGCGGAATAATGGTCAAGGCAGCCCTCGCCAAGACCGGCCCCATCGCATTCATGCGCGGGCTCACCTTTCCGGGCGGCCAGCAGCCGGTGATACGGGGGGCGGGCGTCTATCTGCGCTATCCACGCATCGCCGATTATCCGGTCTGGGCCAGGTTGCGCGGCGAGAGCCGCGAATTCCTCACCCCCTGGGAGCCGGTCTGGGCCGATGACGAACTGACGCGCGGCGCCTTCCGCCGCCGCATCAAGCGTTATCAGAAAGAGACGCGGCTGGATTCGGCCTATGTCTTCTTCGTGCTGCGCGAAAGCGATGATGTGCTGCTGGGCGGCTGCACCCTGTCGAATGTGCGGCGCGGGGTCACCCAGTGCTGCACCCTGGGCTACTGGATCGGCGCCAGATTTTCGCGCCAGGGCTACATGACCAGCGCGATGAAGGCGCTGATCCCTTTCGTGTTCAAGACGCTGGGGCTGCACCGCATCGAGGCGGCCTGTCTCACCGACAATGAGCCATCCAAGAATCTTCTGGCCCGCGGCGGTTTCCGCCAGGAAGGCCTGGCGCGGCGCTATCTGCTGATCAACGGCGCATGGGCCGATCATCTGCTATTTGCTTTGCTCAAGGACGAAGCGCAGCTAGGTTGAGGCGCCTGTCCTTCGACAACCGGATACATGAACATACTTCACCGCCTTGCTCTTTCTTTGCTTGTGCTGTTTTTGACGGCCACGGTTTGCGCGCGCGCGGCGGTCAGCGGCGCGAACCCCGTCGACTTCGGCTCCAGCAAAAATGTGCTGGAGTTGAAGAATGCGCTGTCGCCCTATCGCGCGCCGGGCGGCACCGCCGAGCCGGATGGATCGTCCTGGTACATCGTGCAGATCAGCAACGACTCCATCAGGCCCGCGACGCGCGTGCTGCTGGCGGGCCAGCCGCCCCGCGCCGCCCTGTCGCTGATTCCACGCCGCTCGCGCCCGGCCATATTGGCGGTGGCGAGTTCGGATTCCGGCACGGTGGTGGAAACCGCCTCCGCTTATGGCCGCCGCGCCTGGCGGGTGATCGTGCCGCCGGTCTCCACCGTGGGGCTCGCCATCCAGGTCGGCGCGGCCGATACGCCGCCCGCGCTTTCGGCCTGGACCGAGCCCGCGCTGTCTTCCCACAACCGCCAGCTTGCCATCTTCATCACCGCGGTGGGCGCGCTGATCGCGGCGGCGGCGCTGATCACCGGGGGCCTTGCGGTTCTGATCGGCCATGCCGCGCCGCGCTGGGTGGCGTTCACCTTGCTGACGCTGCTGCTCAGCTGGCTGTCGGGCACCGGCATGTTCGACGCCAATATCGCCACCCGCATCGGCGGGCCTTACGGCCTGTCGGCGTTCCTGACCATCCTGGCGCTGGCGGCGGGTGCGCGGCTGGCGGACGCCATCATTCCCCTGCGTGACACCTGGCCCAGGCATGAGACACTGGTCAATCGCGTGATCTATGGCCTGGTCGGCCTGGGCGCGCTGGCCTATCTGGGCCTGCCGGGCGCCACGCTTCTGACCGATGTCGCCATCGTTCTGGGCTCGGTCGTGGTGGCTTCCTATCTGATCTATTGCGGCCGCATCGGCCACAAGGCGGCGCAGGTGATCGCGCCCAGCGCCGCCGCCTTCGCGCTGGTCGCGGTGGCGGCGGCGGTGATGGCGCTGGGCGGGCTGGGAGAAAACCTCACCGGTCCGGCGGCCACCGGCGGCTTTGCCGCGGCGGGCGCCATTCTTCTGGCGCTGGCGGTGATCGCCTCGGAAGAGATCGCGGTGCTGCCCTTCCTCCACGGTTCCCACGCCGCCAAGCTCCTGGAAGCGCAGGTGCCGGCCGATGAGAGCATCGCGATCGATCCCAACGCGCCCTTCAACAGCCTGGCGCGCGCGGCGATCGGGGCGGCGCGTCAGGGCGTGTTCGATCTGGATTTCCGCGCCGGGCTTTTGACCCTGTCGGCGGAGGCGGCCCAGATGGTGGGTCTTTCCGCGCACGAGGCGACGCTGTCGCACAGCGACTGGATCGGCCATATCCATCCCGAGGACCGCGAGGTCTATACCGACGCGCTGGAGGATTATCGCCATCGCCCGGGCCTGGCCTTCCGGCTGGAATTCCGCGTTCGCGGGGCGGGCGGGCCTTATCGCTGGCTGGAGCTGCGCGCCACCATCGTCAGCGAACAGGATGTGCCGTCGGACTGTCTGGGCCTGATCTCCGATGTCACCCAGCGCAAGGAAGCGGAGTTCGCGCTGACTGAGGCCGAAGCCGGGCGCAAGCGCGACGCCGCTTTGCCGCGCGATCCCTTGACGGGACTGGGCAATCGCGTGGCGTTGATGGAGGCGCTGGACGCGCTGGGCGAGGGCTTTGACCGCGGGCTGTTCGCGCTGCTGGATGTGGACCGCTTCAAGGCCATTCATGCCAGCCTGGGCGACGGCGGCGGCGATGCCATCCTCAAGCTGCTGGGCGAGCGGCTGGCCGGCCTGGGCGAGCCGGCGCAACTGTTCCGCGTCGGCGGCGACAGTTTTGCCTTTCTGTTCGCCAATCCGCGCCGCGCCCCCCAGCCCATCGGCAATGCGCTGGCGGAGGTCTGCGCCAGGCCCTATCGCCTGGAGGGGCGGGATGTCTTCGCGCCCTGCAGCGTCGGGCTCGCCACCGGCACCCAGAGCGAGGATCCCCTGGCGCTGATCAAGAATGCCGAGCTCGCACTGATCGCCGCCAAGCGGCAGGGCGGCGCCTGCGCCCGGGTCTATTGCCTGGAGCTGGAAACGCTCGCCCCCGGCGACAGCGTGGCGCTGGAAAGCGAGCTTCGCCATGCGCTGACCGCCGATCAGCTGGATGTGTTCTATCAGCCCATCATTCGCCTCAAGGACCGCAGCGTGGCCGGTTTTGAGGCACTGTTGCGCTGGCGGCATCCGTCGATGGGACTGGTGCCGCCCGATCGTTTCATTGGGCTGGCCGAGGAGACCGGTCTGATCGTTCCAATCGGC
>DATAWO010000026.1:0-34282 GCA_036267165.1 Rhizomicrobium sp.
CACATAACCGGCTTCGGTCAGGGTGGTGGCGTCGGCCATGGTGAAGGGCACGTCCAGGATGCGCGCCAGGGTCTGGGCCAGCAAGGTCTTGCCGCAGCCGGTGGGGCCGATCAGCATGATGTTGGACTTGGCCAGCTCGACGTCGCCGTTCTTGCCGGACGAATTGATCCGCTTATAGTGGTTGTGGACGGCGACCGACAGGACCTTCTTGGCGTGGCTCTGGCCGACGACATAATCGTCCAGCACCTTGAAGATCTCCTGCGGGGTGGGCACGCCCTCCTTGGATTTCATGAAGGAGGTCTTGTTCTCCTCCCGGATGATCTCCATGCATAGTTCGACGCATTCGTCGCAGATGAACACGGTCGGGCCCGCGATCAGTTTCCTGACCTCGTGCTGGCTCTTGCCGCAGAAAGAGCAGTAGAGCGTGTTCTTGGACTCGCCGCCGCTGGCCTTACTCATCGTCTTCCACCGGGCCCTTTCCGACCCTTTGCGCTCACACAGGCGCCTTTGGCCCCTTGGGGCTTTGGGCAGCTCCAGCCTAGCCGGCAGATGCTGCTTTGCACAACGTAGGGGAGCGCCGAAGCACCCCATTTCCCAACATTCGACCATGCTAGGGCCGCCGGGATCAAGATTTGTTTAATCCAGGCAGGTGCGGGATTTTCCTGAGATTCCGGAACTTTAGCCCAAAAATACCTAGCTTTGGGCGTTTTCCGGCTCCGGCCGGCGTTCCATCACCTGGTCGATCAGGCCGAATGCCTTGGCTTCCTCCGCCGTCAGGTAGGTATCCCGGTCGAGCATTTTTTCAATGGCTTCGACGGTCTGGCCGGTATGCTTGGCATAGATCTCGTTCAGCCGCTTCTTGAGCTTGACGATCTCCTGGGCATGGCGGGCGATGTCGGCCGCCTGGCCGTAAAAGGAGGCGGACGGCTGATGCACCATCACCCGGCCATTGGGCAGACAGTAGCGTTCGCCCTTCCTGCCGGCGCAAAGCAGCAGCGAGCCCATCGAGGCGGCCTGGCCGATGCAATAGGTGTGAATCATCGGCCGCACATACTGCATGGTGTCGTAGATGGCGAGGCCGGCCGTCACCAGCCCGCCCGGCGAATTGATGTACATGTGGATTTCCTTCTTGGGGTTTTCGGCCTCAAGAAAGAGCAGCTGGGCGGTCAGAAGGCTGGCGCCGTAATCCTCGATCGGACCGGTGATGAAGATCAGCCGTTCCTTGAGCAGGCGGGAATAGATGTCGAAGGCGCGCTCGCCGCGGGCGGTCTGCTCGACCACCATCGGGACCAGGGTGTTGTTGTAAAATTCGGTCGGATTGGCCATCGGGCGCCTCTTGATTCGTCAGCGGACAGTAGCCGGAATTTCCCCGGCCACGCTTAATATAGCGTTCCCAGGCGCAATTGCGACATCCACACCCGGATCAAGCCTTCTCCGGCTCATCCTCCGGGTCCGCAAACAGAGTGTCCTTGTCCACCTTGCGGTCATTGACCGTGGCCAGTTCGGCGATGAAGTCCACCACCTTGTCCTCGAACAGGGGCGCGCGGATTTCGGCCTGGGCCTGGGCGTTGTTGGCGTAGAACTGGAACACCTGCTGCTCCTGGCCGGGAAACTGGCGGGCCCGCGCCATGATGGCGCGCTGCACCTCATCGCCGGCGACGGTGATGCCGTTCTGCTCGCCCAGCTTGCCCAGGACCAGACCCAGACGCACCCGGCGCTCGGCGATCTTGCGATATTCCGCCTTCAGCTCGTCCTCGGTCTTGCCTTCATCGGCGGCGGTCTTGCCCTCGCGCTTCAGCTCTTCCTGGACCTGCGCCCAGATGTTGTTGAACTCATGCTCCACCATGGCGGGCGGCAGCGGGAAGTCGTGGGTATTGTCCAGCGCGTCCAGCACCCGGCGCTTGAGATGCAGGCGGCTGGCGGCCTTGTAGTCACTCTCCAGCTGTTCGCGCACCCGCGTCTTCAGGGTGGCGAGATCGTCGAGACCCAGCTTCTTGGCCAGTTCGTCGTCGATCCTGGTCGCTTCCGGTGCCTTCACTTCCTTGACCGTGACCTTGAACACCGCGGCCTTGCCCGCCATTTCCGGCGCGTGATATTCGGCCGGGAAGGTCACATGGACGTCGCGGGCTTCGCCCGCCTTGGCGCCGATCAGGCCATCCTCGAAGCCGGGAATGAAGGTGCCCGAACCCAGGGTCAGGCTGAAGTCGCTGCCCTTGCCGCCGTCGAAGGGCACGCCGTCGATGCTGCCTTCATAGTCGATCACCGCGACATCGTCCTTTTCGGCGGCGCCGTCCTTGGCGGCGTAGTTGCGGACATTCTTGGCCAGACGGTCCAGCGCCTCATCCATATCGGCATCGGTGATGTCGGCGGTCAGCCGTTCCACCGTCAGCTTGGATACATCGGTGGCGGTGAAATCCGGCATCAGGTCCACGATCACCTTGAAGGTGAGGTCGGACTTGCCGTCCACCACATCCTCGACACTGCCCACCGGCTCGACGCGGGGCTGCAATGCGGGCTTGAGCTTGTTGTCGGCGATCGCCTTCTGGCTGCCTTCATTGACCGCCTGCTCGACCACTTCGCCCATGATGGACTTGCCGAACTGCTTTTTCAGGAACGAGACCGGCGCCTTGCCGGGGCGGAAACCCTTGAGGTTGACGCGAGGCTTCATCTCTTCCAGCCGCGCATTGACACGGCCCTCCAGCTCGCTGGCCAAAACGGTGATGGTGAACTGCTTGTGCAGGTCCTGGGAAAGGGTCTCGCTGATCTGCATGTCGGTTGCGTCCTTATTCGATAGTCTCGGGAACCCCCGGACGCGTCTGGGCGGCCGGTTTTGCCGGGGAATCCTGCGGATTTGGCCCGCCGCTTTACCCGTTTCCCCCCCGCCCCGCAACACTGGGAATAATGCTGCGGAAACATCAGGCTTTGCCTATACCGGCGACGTTTGCCTATACAGGCCCCTGGGCGGCCGTGGCGAAACTGGTAGACGCAGCAGATTTAGGTTCTGCCGGGCAACCGTGGGGGTTCAAGTCCCTCCGGCCGCACCATTTCCTGTCGATCGCCCGCGAGCGACAGGAAATGACAAGCCCGTCCGCTGCGTCAGCAGATAAAGGGCCGGCGCGGCAGGCGAAAATGGCGCTCCCCCGACTGCCGCTCACAGCGCCTTCAGCCAGATCGCCACATCCCAAAACCGGCCGAATTTGCGCCCCACCTCTGGCAACAGCCCGGCTTCGCGGAACCCCAAGGCGGCATGCAGCCGATTGGACGCCGCGTTGGGCTGGGTGATACCGGCATAGGCGCGGTGGACATCCTCGCCCGCCAAAGCATCGAACAATGTGGCGTAAAGCCTCTGCCCCAAACCACGGCCATGCTGGTCGGGCGTCAGATAGATGCTGGTTTCCACCGTCGTGTTATAGGCGGCCCGTTCGCGGAAACGGTGCGACGAAGCCCAGCCCATCACCTGTGCGGCATCCAGCATCACGAAGCACTGATACCGGCCCGCCGCCGCAAAATGCGAAAGCCAATGGGCGCGCTCTTCCACCGTCTTGGGTTCGGTATCGAAGGTTATGGGCGTCTCGCGCACATAGTGATTATAGATTTGCGCCAGCGGGGCGGCGTCCCCGATTTGCGCGCGGCGGATGGTAATGCTCATGCCGACCGCCGTTCAAGAAACAGACTTGCCGCAACGGCATGCGGCGGCAAGGCGGCATAGGCGCCAAAGATGGCGCAAGGCACAAATCCGTGACGGCGATAGAAGCGGGTGGCGGCTTCAAAATTGAAGCCGGTCTCCAACCGCAGGCAGGAAAGTCCCGCGGCCTCGGTGACCAGACGTTCCATGATCGCATCGGCTACGCCCCGCCGGCGCGATGCGGGGCGCACATACATGCGCTTCACCTCGGCGAAATCTTTGAATAGCGCAATACCGCCGCAGCCCACGGCCGCGCCGCCGTCATGTGCCACGAAGAACCGCACATGCGGCTGAAAGATGCCGTCCAACTCCAGTCCATGACGCTGGCCGCAGTCTGGCGTCAGCAGCGCAAGCTCGGCATCCAGTTCGCCGATCAGCAACCGCACGCCGGCGTCTGGCGCGGTGACGCGGGTAACGGCGATCATGTCCGCACCAGCGCCACGACATAGCTGCACGGCTTGTTGCTCTCATTGGCGTAGGTCACGTCAGACGGCGGTCCGAAGCCGAGACTGTCGCCTGCCTTCAGCACATTGCGGTCGTTGCCTTCCGTCAGCGCCAGTTCGCCCTTCTGCACCCAGACGACATGGCGGGTGCGGGCATAGGACCAGGCGGGAAAGGATGCCGACTGTCCCGGCGGCAGTTCGACCCGCACCATCTCAAGTGGATGATCGGGGCGGTTGAATATCTGATGGCGCACATAACCGGTGCCCGGATCGCGCCATACCGGCTGATCAGCGGCGCGCGTCAGACGCGCCGCCTCTTCCGCGCGCAGCAACAGGCCAGCCAGGGTGAGATCAAAAGCCGACGCCAGACGCACCAGAATGCCGGCCGACGGGCTCATCTCGCCGCGCTCGATCTTGCTGATGCTGGCTTTGGCGACGCCGGACTTGTCCGCCAACTCCGCCAGCGACCAGTTGCGGGCATCGCGTTCCAGCCGGATGCGGCGGGCGATGCCGGCTTCGGTATCGTTTACTAAAGTATCCATTTGTCTCTTATAGTAGACGGATGGCTCCAGCGCAATCTAGAAGACGGCGCAGCCGGTATTGGTGACAACCCCGACCGATTGCTGACGAAAGGTTTCGCGATAGCGGCGCGCGATGTCGGTGATTGCGGCACGGGTGGCCAGGCTGTCCGGTGCGGCGATCTCCACCACTTTGCTGCGCTCATGGCCTGGCTTCGACATTTGGGAACCCATCCACTGGCCATGGGCGTCATAGACGGTGAAGCCGTCCGGAAAGCGTGGCGTCACGGCAGATGACAGAAAGCGCGACCAGGCGCGCGGTAGAACGGTGTGGCCGCCGGGCATGGCCTGGCCGAAATACATCTTCACCAGCAGCATCTGCTTCTGGCCCGGCAAGGGACAGCGGTCTGCAGCCAAAGCGGGCTCTGCCGCCAAAATCGCCAGAACAAGCAAAACGGCCCGCGCGGAAAAAGTCACGGCAGTCCTGCCAGAACCTGCGGCAGCATCTCGGGCAGGTCTTCCGCGATCAGCCCGGGACCGAAGCGCGCTGCGGCATCGCCATGCAGCCAGGCGCCGGCGCAGGCCGCATCGAAGGCGTTCATCTGCTGCGCCAGCAGCCCAGAAATCAGTCCGGCCAGCACATCGCCCGAGCCCGCCGTCGCCAGGGTCGGCGGCGCATTGGCATTGATCGCCGCTTTGCCGGAGATATCGGCGATCACGGTGTCGCCGCCCTTGAGTAGCACCACACAGCCGGCGCGCTTCGCCGCCACGCGTGCGGCTTCGAGCTTGCTGGCGCTGTCATCCAGCAGGCCGGGAAACAGGCGCTCGAATTCCCCGTCATGGGGCGTCAGCACGCATCTGTCATGCAGGCGATTGAACAGCGCCTCGGGATCATCCTTGAACGAGGTGATGGCGTCGGCATCGAGCAGAACAGCCGCCCCACTTTTCAGCGCGATATGCGCCAGCTCACGTGCCTCCCCGCCCACGCCCAGGCCCGGTCCCAGCGCCACGGCGTTCAGGCGCTTGTCCGACAGCAGCTTGGCCAGGCCCTCGGCGCCTTCGAAAGGCGTGATCATGATGGCGGTCAGATGGGCGGCATTGACGGCGACCGCGTCAGGCGGCGACGCCACGCTGACCAGGCCGGCGCCCACGCGCAGCGCCGCGCGCGCCGCCAACCTTGCCGCGCCGGTGGCATGGGCGGGGCCGCTCACCACCACGCAATGGCCGCGGGCATATTTGTGGCCTTCGGCTTTCGGCCAGGGATAGCGCCACAGCGCCGACGTGTTCTCATGCAACTGAGTATTGGCCGCTTCCGGCGGAATGCCGATATCGGCCACTACCGTCTCGCCGCACAAGACGCGCCCCGGCAAAAGAAGGTGACCGGGTTTCTTGCGGAAGAAGGTCACCGTCAGCGCGGCCTTTGCATAGACAGCGCCCAAAGGCTGGCCGGTGTCGCCCGAAACGCCGCTGGGCACATCGATCGCCACCACCGGCAGATCGTTCAGTGCCTCCACAACTTGAGCCGCCGCGCCTTCCAGCGGACGCGAAAGGCCTGCGCCAAACAGCGCGTCCACCACCAGCCGCGCGCCATCCAGCGCCTCGGGGGCCAGCGCCATCCCCGCGCCTTTCCAGCGCCCAGACATTTCCTTCGCATCGCCCCTATGGTCGGCGTCCTGCGCTACCCGCACGGTGAAGCCATACTCATCCAGCAGCCGCGCCACCACAAAGCCGTCGCCGCCATTGTTGCCCGGACCGCACAACACCGTGACCGGACTGGGCCTGAAGCGGGCGGCGATCGCATCGGCCACCGCCCGGCCCGCATTTTCCATCAACACCAGCGACGGCACCCCATGCGCCACCGCGAAGGCATCGGCCCTGCCCATTTCCGCGGTGGTGAGGATTTCATGGGTCATCCTAGTGTCCCGATTCCGAAATTCGCATGATCTCTATATCGGACCGCTGGCGAATTTCGGAATCGAAGGACACTAGGAACTTATTGAATCCTGGCATCGCTCCGGTTTCGACGTTCGCCATATCATTGATATCAGACTCCGGGCGAACTTCGAAACCGCGGCGCCAGCGCGAAATACTTTTCCAGCCGCTCCAGCGCCTGCTCGATCAGGGATTGCTGCTTGCAGAAGCCGAAGCGTACAAAAGTGTCGGGGGTGCCGCTCTTGAAGAAGGCCGAGAGCGGGATCAGGGCGACGCCGGCCTCACGGATCAGCCGCTCGCAGAAGGCGAAATCCTTCTCATTGGTCAGCCTGGAGATTCCGGCGGTGAGGAAGTAGGTGCCTTCGCAGGGCTGCACCTCAAAGCCCATGCGCGACAGCCCCGCGGCCAGCACGTCGCGGTTCTTTTGCAGCCGCGCCGTAAGCTGCAAGGGAAACTCCATCTCATGGGTCAGGCCATGCGCCACGCCCAGCTGCAGCGCCGGCGAGGTGGTGAAGGTCAAGAACTGGTGCGCCTTGGTCACCACACTGACCAGTTCGCGCGGGCCCGTGACCCAGCCCACCTTCCAGCCGGTGAGCGAAAATATCTTGCCGGCGGAACCGATGCGCACACAGCGCGCGCGCATGCCCGGCAAACTCGCCAGCGGAATATGCGCACTTCCGCCATAGACCAGATGCTCATACACCTCGTCGCAGATCACCACGGCCTGCGTTTCCAGCACCACCCGCGCCAGCATCTCCAGCTCCTCGCGGCTGAAGGCGCGGCCGGCCGGATTGTGCGGCGAGTTGATCAGGATCGCGCGCGTCTTTGGCCCGATCACCGCGCGCAAGTCCGCTTCTTCCAGTCGCCAGCCCGGCGGCTTGAGCTGGATCGCCCTGACCACCGCGCCGGCGGCCTCCGCCATCGGGCGATAGGAGTCGTAGGTGGGTTCGATCATCACCATTTCGTCGCCCAGGCCCGCCATCGCCATCAGCGCGCCGGTGACGGCCTCGGTGCCACCCGAAGTGATCAACACCTCGTCTTCCGGGTCATAGTCCAGGCCATAGAATTTGGCGGCATGCGCCGAAACCGCCTGGCGCAGCACCAGCAGCCCCTTGGACGGCGGATACTGGTTGGGTCCGTCGATCAGCGATTTGGCGGCGACCTCGCGCAGGGAGATCGGCCCGTCCTGGTCGGGAAAGCCCTGCCCCAGATTGAGGGCGTCATGCTTCAGCGCCAGCATGGTCATGTGCTGGAAGATGCTGGTGGGCAGGCTGGAAAAGACTGGATTGGGCATGGGGCAGCGGAATGGAATGGCGATGCGGAATCCGGCTTAAGGCTTTTCGAAAGCCCGTGCCACTGCGGGAATGGCGGTTTTGGCGGCTTTCGGCGGTTCCAAAAATTGCCTATTAAATATCCATATTGCACACTTCTTGGGCCATTTTTGGGCCTGCTTTTTAACCCATCTAGTAAGCCACTGAATACTATGCGCTTTTTTTCAGTAAAAACCGGCACAAGTCCTGCTAACTCGTTAACGGAGCGTCGCGCGCAAGCCTCTCGCGCGCGCGGAGGAGAGCATGAAGAAAATCGAAGCCATCATTAAGCCATTCAAACTCGACGAGGTGAAGGAAGCGCTGCAGGAAGTGGGGGTTCAGGGCATCACGGTCACCGAAGCCAAGGGCTTCGGCCGCCAGAAGGGCCATACCGAACTCTATCGGGGCGCCGAATATGTCGTGGATTTCCTGCCCAAGGTGAAAATCGAAATCGTCATCAACGAAGACCGTCAGGAAGCCGCCATCGAGGCGATCCAGAAGGCTGCGCGCACGGGCCGCATCGGCGACGGCAAGATTTTCGTCCTCAATGTCGAGGAAGCCATCCGCATCCGCACCGGCGAAACCGGCGCCGACGCCATCTGATCCAAGGGGCGCCGGCGCGAGCCGGTTGCCCGGAAGCGTCGGCGAGAGCCGGAGCGACCACCGAATAGAGTTAAAAGTTCAACGTTGAAGGGAAGACCGAACCATGGCCGACAAGAAAGCAACTGCCTCCGACATCCTGAAGCTGATCAAGGAAAAGGAAGTCAAATACGTAGACATCCGCTTCACCGACCCGCGCGGCAAGTGGCAGCACGTCACCTTCGACCTGATGATGGTGGATGACGACTTCCTGGACAACGGCACCATGTTCGACGGTTCGTCCATCGCCGGCTGGAAGGCGATCAACGAATCCGACATGCTGCTGAAGCCGGATCTCGACACTGCGGTGATCGATCCCTTCTTCGCCCAGACCACCCTGATCCTGATCTGCGACGTGCTGGAGCCCACCACCGGCCAGCATTATGCGCGCTGCCCGCGCTCCATCGCCAAGGCCGCCGAGGCCTTCGTGAATTCCTCGGGCGTCGGCGACACCACCTATTTCGGCCCGGAAGCCGAATTCTTCATCTTCGACGATGTCCGCTTCGACGTGGGCATGAACAAGGCCTTCTACTATGTCGACTCCAAGGAAGGCGCCTACAATAGCGGCACCGAATATCCGGAAGGCAATCTCGGCCATCGTCCCAAGGTGAAGGGCGGCTACTTCCCGGTTCCGCCGGTGGACGGCGAGCAGGACATGCGCGGCGAGATGCTGGCGGTCATGCGCGACATGGGCATCGATCCGGAAAAGCATCACCATGAAGTCGCCACCGCCCAGCATGAACTTGGCTTCAAGTTCAACACGCTGACCAAGTGCGGCGACTATATGCAGATCTACAAGTATGTGATCCACCAGGTCGCCCAGGCTTACGGCAAGACCGCGACCTTCATGCCCAAGCCCGTCTATGGCGACAATGGCTCGGGCATGCACGTGCACCAGTCGATCTGGAAGGGCGGCAAGCCGCTGTTCGCCGGTTCGGGCTATGCCGACCTGTCGGACACCTGCCTGTACTATATCGGCGGCATCATCAAGCATGCCAAGGCGCTCAACGCCTTCACCAACCCGCTGACCAACAGCTACAAGCGCCTGATCCCCGGCTTCGAGGCGCCGGTGCTGCTGGCCTATTCGTCCCGCAACCGTTCGGCCTCCTGCCGCATCCCCTTCTCGCCTTCGCCCAAGGGCAAGCGCGTCGAGGTCCGCTTCCCCGATCCGGGCGCGAACCCCTATCTCGCTTACGCCGCCATGCTGATGGCCGGCCTGGACGGCATCGAGAACAAGATCCATCCGGGCGGCCCGATGGACAAGGATCTCTATGCCCTGCCGCCGGAAGAGCTGGCCAAGGTGCCGCAGGTCTGCGGCAGCTTGCGTGAGGCGCTGGACAGCCTGAAGGCCGACCACGAGTTCCTCAAGAAGGGCAATGTGTTCAGCCAGGACTTCATCGAGAGCTACATCGATCTCAAGATGGAAGAAGTGTATGCCTTCGAGCACACGCCTCATCCGGTCGAGTTCAAGATGTATTATTCGGTCTGATCCACAACCAACTGCAGGAAAAGGCGCGGGGCTTCCCCCGCGCCTTTTTCTTTCGCCCCCTTGTATCTAGTGTGTATATAAACTATATACACTGAATGACGCCCCGCGGTCTCTTGCGCTTTGGCCCGATTTCGCCGGCCGCCGCCGGTCCGCTCTATGAGCAGATCGTGAATGCGGTGAAGCGCGAGATCGCGGCCGGACGGCTTTCGCCCGGCGAGGCCCTGCCTTCGGTACGGGCGCTGGCGACGGAGCTTCTGGTCAGCCTGATCACCATCAAGCGCGCTTACGAAGAACTGGAGCGCGCCGGCATCATCTATTCGCGCCAGGGCCTGGGCACCTTCGTCGCCGACAACGGCGCCGAGGAGATCCGCCGAGCCCGGCGCGAGCAGGCCCGCCGGGCGATGGCGCAGGCCGTGCGCGATGGCCGCGCCGCCGGCCTGTCCGACAAGGACCTGATCGACTGGCTCTGGAAAGAATTGTGAGGAACGTCATGGCGGATGCTTTGGCCCTGAAAGGCGTGACCCGGCGGCTGGGCAATTTCGCGCTGGGACCGCTGAACTTGGAAGTGCCGCGCGGCTCGGTGACGGCGCTGATCGGGCCCAATGGCGCAGGCAAGACAACCACGCTGGACCTGGCGCTGGGGCTGGGCGCTCCCGATGGCGGCACTATCGAAGTGGTGGGCCTGGCCATGCCGGCCGACGAAGTCGCGATCAAGCGCAAGGTGGCTTACGTCAATCCCGATCTGAATTACCAGCCCTGGGGCCGGGTGGGCCGGGCGCTGAATTTCCTGCGCAAATTTTATCCCGACTGGGATGACGCGGCTTGCGAACGGCTGCTGGCGGACTTCGGGCTGGAGCGGGGTCAAAAGATCGCCGCGCTGTCGTTCGGCGCCCGCATCAAGCTGTCATTGGTGGCGGCCTTCTCGCGCGACGCCGAATTGCTGCTGCTGGACGAACCCACCACGGGGCTGGACGTCAACGCCAAGCTCAGGCTGTTCGGCCTCATCCTGGATTTCGTCAAACGCGAGGACCGCGCGGTGGTGATCTCCTCCCATCAGCTGGCCGATCTGGAGCGTGTCGCCGACCAGGTCGCCATCATCGACAAGGGCCGGCTGGTGATCTTCGAGCGCATGGACCGGCTGGTGGCGCGCTTCATCCAGATGGATGCCCGCCTCGCCACCGGCGGCGCCTTGCCCAAGCTGGATGGAGTCAAGGCTCTGGCGCGCGATGGCGAACGCTTGCGGCTGCTGCTGGACCTGGACAGCGCCAGCCGCGAACAGCTTGCGGCGCATGGCCTGGAGCCATTATCGGAAACACCGCTGACCTTGGAAGAAATCTTCCTGGCGCTGGTCGCGCCGGAAGCGCGGTGAGTCCATGAACGGGAATATCCGCAAACTTGCTCTGGATTTCGGCTTTCGATGGTTCTGGCCGCTCGCGATTTTGTCCGCGCTAATCTGCGATTTCGGCTTCCTGCTGCGGCCTCAATCTTCCACTGCTTTCAGCGGCATGTTGCTGGCGCTCCAGGGGACATTTTCCGCGCCAAGAGTGCCACTATGGCGAACCCTGCCCGTGACGGACAAAGAAATTGGTCGGGCTCGCTGGTGGCAAATGATAGGCATCCCTGGGCTGGCGATCCTGGCAATAATGGCGTTGGCGATGGCTCTGTACTCCCTGGTGACCGCCATGGGCTGGAGCAGGCATGCGATGTTGCCAGATGCGCCGACGCTCCTGGAAGGTATGTTGGGACAATTCTTTTATCCCGTCCTTCTGGCGATCTTCATGCTGGTCTCAACTTTTGCACGCTCCGCCCGTTCGCCCCTGGCGGTCGCGGCCATGGTCCTTGTCGGGATTATGTATCTGGCTTCCTTCTCATCTCCGCATTTGCTTCCGTATCTATCGCTGCAGACGCATGCGCTGTGGTTCGGGCTCGCAAGCCTGCTGACAGCGGCCATCCTCTATGTTACGGCGCCAAAGTGGCCGCAGCCGGTCATCCAGCCTTTGCAACTGGATATTGGCGGCAACAACAGCCGTGCCGTGATGTCGGACCGCGCCGGACAGGGTGGGTGGACCGCACTATGCGGCATGGCGCTGCTGCGGCCTGCCCTCATGTTGGCCATGCTCCTGGTCTTATGGATCAGCATGACGCTGGCTCTGAAACTCGACCGTATCTTTGTCTTGCAGCTCCGGTCTTTTATCCCCCTCGTCGTGATCCTGCAGGCCACCCAGCTCAACGCCACCGCCCTGCGAATGCTGCGTGCCCTGCCGGGCTCGACCCTGCGGCTCACGGCCTATCTGTTCCTGCTGCCGCTGGCGTTGGTGGCGGTGGCAATCTGCAGTTTTTTCCTGGCCCTCGAGCCCTGGCTGACCGGAGAAGCGCCACGGATCGACATGGTGGTGCTGTCGGCGGTGCTGTTTGCCAGTGCACTGGCTTTGCCCGCCGCGCTCGCCGCGCGCCAGGTTGTGATGAGCCTGATCGTCATGCTGCCACTGGCACTGGTGCCCCTTATCGAGTTCGGCTGGAATTATGTGCCATCGCCCTGGCGGGACGAGCGGCTGCTGGCGGGATTGGCCGCGGTTGCGATCTGCGCCGGCTTTTTCTGGATGCATGCCCGGATCAGCCGCGGCATGCGGGTCTATCGATTCCAGCCCTATATCGCGCCGCGCTGGCGCGGTAACGACTAGGCGACTTGGGCGACCAGGCCGCCGACGGAGTCAACTTTTTCCACCGGCAGGGTGACGAACACCGAGCAGCCGCGGCCGAGTTCGCTCTCCAGCCAGGCGCGACCGCCATGCAGTTCGGCCAGGCCGCGCACCAGCGCCAGGCCGAGGCCCGTGCCGCCCGACTGGCGGTCGAAACGATTGTCCACCTGGTTGAAGGGCTGGAAGATGTTGTCGATCTTGTCGCGCGGAATGCCCGGGCCATTGTCGCGCACCATGATCTGGAAGTCGCCATTGGCCGCGCGGCCGCCGATCACCTCGATCTTGCCGCCCAGCGGCGTGAACTTGACGGCGTTGGACACCAGGTTGATCAGGATCTGCTTCAGTGCGCGCTCGTCGGCGTAAAGGGCCGGGGCATTCTCCTCCACCGCGATGACCAGCGCCTGGTCTTTTTCGCGGGCCTTGGTGCCGATCAGCTTGAGCGCGACGTCGAAGGTGCGGCCGGCGTCCAGCGTATGGGGCGCGATGTCCATGCGGCCGGCTTCGATCTTGGCCACGTCCAGCAGGTCGTTGATCAGCGACAGCAGATGGGCGCCGGAGGAATGGATGTCGCCGGCATAGTCGCGGTAGCGCTCTGACCCCACCGGCCCGAAACATTCCTGGGCGATGATTTCCGAAAAGCCCAGGATGGCATTGAGCGGGGTGCGCAGCTCATGGCTCATATTGGCCAGGAAGGCGGTCTTGGAGGCATTGGCGGTTTCCGCCTCGAAGCGTTTGCGCAGCGCCTCGTCGCGGGTTTCCTCCAGCTCGCGCGCCAGGTCTTCGACCTTGAAACGCAGGCGGGCATCCTCGCCCATGCGCAACACCAGCGGCCGGCCGGTGTACCACATCTGGAAGGCGACGAAGGGCGCCACGGCTCCCATCACCATGTCGGTGACCGAATCCCCCAGAAGGAAGCGCGCCGCCGTCATCAGCGACAGGGGCAGGAGATTGGCGATGTACATGCGCATGTTGCTGCCGCGCGCCACCACCAGGCCCGCGATCACCGCCATCACGCAGGCGGCCAGGAACATGTGATTCAGCTCATTGCCCTTCTCCCAGCACAGCCAGGGCAGCAATCCCCAGGCGGCGCTGCCAAAGGCCTGGATCATCACAAAGCATTGCAGCCAGGAATCCACATCGCCTTCGCTGTCGTCGTAATATTGATAGGCGGTCGCCATCAGCGCGCTCGCTCCCATCGCGGCGGTCACCGCCAAGGGCAGGAACAGGGTGTGGGCGAAACTGACATGGCCAAAGACGCCGGTGGAGGAGAGGATGGCGCAGATCGCCGCCCAGACCGGCGAGGTGATGCGGGTGTTGCGCGCAGTCGTGGCCGCGAGCGCCAGCTGCGCCTTCAAGACGCGCGGTTCGCTCTCCTGGCTATCCCTGATGGCACTGAAGATCGACACGCCGGAACCCACTTTTCCAACAGCCCATCATTGCTTCCGGCCTCTTAATAATTACTGATGTCTTGGAATTTTCGCGCCATCCGCTTTTGGCTCGCTTTTCATGGTTGAGGAAAAGTAAAACAGGGCGGGGAAAGTCCGATTCGCCTTTTTCCCGACACGCCGTTCACCTAGATCAGACCATCATGGCCAAGAACAATCCCGATCTTTTTGAAGCTTCTCCCTCCGCGTCCAAGGGCTATACCGCCAAGGACATCGAGGTCCTTGAGGGGCTGGAACCGGTACGCCGCCGCCCCGGCATGTATATCGGCGGCACCGATATGGGCGCCATGCATCATCTGGCGGCGGAAATTCTCGACAATGCGATGGACGAAGCGGTGGCCGGTCATGCCAGCCGCATCGAACTGGAACTGAAAGCCGGCAATATCCTTGTCGTGCGCGACAATGGCCGTGGCATGCCGATCGATCCCCATCCCAAATTCAAGAACAAGTCGGCGCTGGAAGTGATCATGACCACGCTGCATGCGGGGGGCAAATTCGACGGCAAGGTGTACGAGACCTCCGGCGGGCTTCATGGCGTGGGCGCCTCGGTGGTCAATGCCCTGTCGGAATGGGTGGAGGTGGAAGTGGCGCGCGACAAGCACGCCCACAAGATGCGCTTTGAGCGTGGACACGCCGTCGGCAAGCTGAAGGATCTGGGGACAGTCAACCGCCGCGGCACCATCGTCAGCTTCAGGCCCGACACCAAGATTTTCGGCGATGCGCAATTTTCACCGGCCCGGCTGCATCGCATGGCCAAGTCCAAGGCCTATCTGTTCCGCGGGGTGGAGATCCGCTGGTCCTGCGATCCCGCGCTGATCAAGGACGAGACCCCGGCCGAAGACACGCTGAAATTCCCCGGCGGCCTCTTGGACTTCCTGCGCAGCGAGGTCGGCAAGGCCCAGACGGTGACGCCGCGCGATTTTTCCGGACGCACCGAGAACAAGGATGGCCAAAATAATTCAAGAGGGGGCGCGGTCGAATGGGCCGTCGCCTGGGCGCCGTCGCGCGACGCCTTCACCCGTTCCTATTGCAACACCATTCCCACGCCCCAGGGCGGCACCCATGAGCAGGGCCTGCGCAATGCGCTGACCAAGGCGTTGCGCGCGCATGGTGAACGCGCCAGCAACCGCAAGACCGCGCTGATCACCGCCGACGATGTGATGGATGCGGCCTGCGCGGTGCTGTCGGTCTTCATCCGCGAGCCGGAATTCCAGGGCCAGACCAAGGACAAGCTGTCGTCGCCCGATGCCCAGCGCCTGGTCGAAAATGTGGTGCGCGACCATTTCGACCACTGGCTGGCGGAAAGCCCCGCCGAGGCCGACAAGCTGCTGGGCTTTGTCATCGACTGCGCCGAGGACCGGCTCAAGAAGAAGCAGGAGAAGGAAGTCAGCCGCAAGGCCGCCACCCGCAAGCTGCGGCTGCCGGGCAAGCTGGCCGATTGCTCGCGCGACGAAGCGGAGGGCACCGAAATTTTCCTGGTGGAAGGCGACAGCGCCGGCGGCAGCGCCAAACAGGCGCGCGACCGCGCCATCCAGGCGATCCTGCCCCTGCGCGGCAAGATCCTGAACGTGGCCTCGGCGGCCGCCGGCAAGCTGCAGATGAACCAGGAACTGAATGACCTGGTGCAGGCTCTGGGCTGCGGTACCGGCGCGAAATACGACCCAAGCGCGCTGCGCTATGAGCGCGTCATCATCATGACCGACGCCGACGTGGACGGCGCCCATATCGCGTCCCTGCTGCTCACCTTCTTCTATCGCGAAATGCCGGGCCTGATCGCGGACCAGAGGCTGTTCCTCGCCATGCCGCCGCTCTATCGCCTCAGCCAGGGTGGCAAAACCGTCTATGCCCGCGACGATGCCGACCGCGAGCGCCTGCTCAAGAGCGAATTCCGCGCCGGGGCCAAGGTGGATGTGTCGCGCTTCAAGGGCCTGGGCGAAATGATGCCGGCGCAGCTCAAGGAAACCACCATGCGGCCCGGGCACCGCACCCTGCTCAGGGTTCACATTCCGGGCGAGGACAGCAAGGAAACCGAAAACCTGTTCGAACGCCTGATGGGCAAGAAGCCAGAACTGCGCTTCCAGTTCATTCAGGAGAATGCGGAGTTTGCACGCGAAGTCGTGGATGTCTGACAACACAGACGCGGCTGTTTATTCTGGTCGCTTCGCCTCACGGCTCCGCTCCTGCAGAGTTTGCGAAAGAGGCGATCGACGTCTGACGATGTTCAAGTCCGCATCGCCCAGACGTCGCTGACCATGCGCGGGGCCGGGTTGGCGTAAGGATTGGGCAGCGCCTGCAGGCTGTCCGGATCCAGAATGATCACATTCGCCTTCCCGTCATCACCATGGACCAGCGGCGAGACGCCGTCCGCTGCCGTGGCGCTGTCATCCTTGTGAACGGCCCTCCCGCCCGCATCGTCTTTTGGCAGGTTGGCCGCATAGACCGGATTCAAGGTGACCAGCAGCGCGGCCGCCAGGGCATACGGGAAGGATTTGCGCATCGAAGCCTCCGTGTTTGGGCCCTAACGCCCGAGACGGCGGCCTGGAGCCATGACAACAGTCATCGCTGATGGCGCCGGGCGATATTTCGCACGGCCGGGATCAGTTCGGCGGCCGGGGCGTTTTCGCGCCTCCCCGTCAACCGGCAGGAACGGCGATTGTCCGGGTCAACAGGGTCACATCGCCGACCTGCGACGGCACCGCTTCCGGCGGCCGCGCCTTCAGCAGCGCCGCGCCTTGTGGCGGCAGGCCCCGATGCACCGACCGGAGCACGATCTCGAACGGTGTTGATGTCCCCAGATGCAGGGTCATCTGCATGCGGCCGCAATCGGGCGTGGCGCAGGTGATGGTGTCCACCTGGCCTTCCGCCGGCGCTTCGATGCCGGCAATGGTCAGCGATCTGAGCTGCGCCTCCCTGGGCAGCAGCAGGGTCACGCCGTCGCCCGGCGCGTCCAGCGCAAGCGTCACGTCCTTGCCCTGACGCGTCACCCGGGCATCGGGTGCGGCAAAGCGCGCGGCGCCTGCAGGCGCGACATAACCCGTCGCGGGCAGATGCTGCACCTTATCGGAAAAATGCGCGGCGGCGCGCAAGCCGGCCGGCAGCTGCGCAACCGGATCTGCGACCCACCAGGCTTTCCCGTCGCGCTCGACATAACGCAGATTGAGGCGCTCGGGCGCATTGCGGCTATACGCCGGCTGCAATCCGGCAATCGCCGCCAGCACCAGCGCCGCGGCCAGCGAAATCGCGCAGGAAAGCCCGAAGCCGCCCGCATTCCGCAACAAAGGCAGGACCGCGACCAATCCCAAAGCCGCGCTGGCGGTGAACATCTCATGCAGTCCAAGTCCCATCAGCTGCTCGCCGATCGCCACAAAACCGATCCAGATCACCAGCGCGGGGAGCGCGGCGGCAAACAATGCGAACGCGCGCCCGCCCCGCACGGTCGCCAGCAACAGGGGCGCGGCCACCAGCGACGGGAACAGGAAGTATGGCACAGCACCCGGCAGCCAGATGGCGCAGGCGATCGCCAGCGCCGCAAGCCACAGCCAGCAGGCGATGGCGCTGGACAGCCGGACAGTGAGAAGCGCCATCGCCCAGACCCCAAAGGCCAGCGACAGGCGCAACCAGAGCGGTGCCGCATAGGACGGATCGCCGTGGCCGGAAATCCACGCCGCCAGCCCGTGCAGCACAAAGCCCAAGCCCACCGCGCCCGCCAGCAGCAGCAAAGGCATCAGCCCCGCCAGCACGAGCTGCGACGCCGTGCGGCGCTCGCGCGGGGTCAAGAGGCCCGCCATCGCGATGACGGCAAAGGCCAGCACAGATAAAGGCAGGCCCCAGTCCCGGGCGATGCGCGGCAGCCACAGTCCCAGAATGTCGAGATAGATCAGCCCGCCACTTTTGAACGCGGCCGGCGCCGCCTGGCGCAGGCCATCGGCCATCGCCAGCACATTGTCGCCCTGCTCCTGAAGGCTTTGGGGATCGAGATTCGCCCGCCGGTCCAGCGGCGTGTGATAGGCGGCGACATCGCCGACGAACGCAAAATTGACCCCCGGCAATCCTGCCGCCAGCGCCGGCGTCAGGTCGGTGTCATTGGGCATGTATTTGTAGATCTCGCCGGAGACCGAGGAGGTCGCATAGTGCGAAACCCCCTTGGCATAGAGCCCGATCAGCCCGGCATCGCCGGGACTGGTCTGGAACAGATAGCTTGCGCCGCTGTCGCCGCGGACATCCGCATTCACCACCGCGGCGATATTGTCCTTGGCTTGGCCGATATAGGCGCTGGCGCCCAGAAGTCCCGGTTCCTCGCCGTCACTGAACAGGGCGGTGACGGGACGCCCGGCCGCGCCCCGCGCCTTCAAGGCGCGGATGGTTTCCAGCAGCGCCGCGACGCCCGAACCGTCATCGCCCGCGCCCGGTCCGGCGGCGACGCTGTCGCTATGGGCCATCAGCAGCACCGGCTTGCCGGCGCCGGGCAGCACATCGGCGATGATGTTGGTGATGGTGGCGCAGTTGACCTGGTGCCAGCGCGCCTCGCTGACGCAACTCATCCGGCTGTCCTGGCGCGCCGCCACGCCCATCCCGGCCAGTTCTTTCAGGATGCGCCCGCGCACCGCTGCCGCCTCAAGGCTGCCCACCGGATGGGGACGCTCCGGTCCCAGCACCCGGCCCAGCGCCGCATCGGCCCTCGCTTGCGAAAACACCGTTGCGGAAGCGTCCAGACCCAGGGCGCGCGGCATGGATTGGCCATAGACCGATAGCAGCCAAATGCCCGCCGCCAGCGCCGCCAAACCCCAAATCCGCACCATGCCAATCGTCCCGGTTCCCTAATTCGCAGTCTTACCTTGATTTTTTCGCGAATACCCCTATTTTGCAGTGCGAAAAGAGTCGGCCGCCATCCGGGCCGCCGGCCATGGGCGCCACATGTCGCGCCCCTCTTTCAGGAGCGTGCTACGACCACAGTGACGACCTCCGGCGCGGAAGCCGGATTAGACGAAGTTATTGAAAATAATCAAGCTTCGACGACAGATGCCCCCGCCAGTCCGCCAAGCGGCTTTGATGGGTTGGGGCTTTCCCCCGATATCCTCAAGGCGGTGGTCGACAGCGGCTACACCATCCCCACCCCCATCCAGGCACGGGCCATTCCCGAGGTGCTGCAGCGCCGCGACGTGATCGGCATCGCCCAGACCGGCACCGGCAAGACCGCCAGTTTCACCCTGCCGATGATCGAGATGCTGTCGCGCGGCCGCGCCAAGGCGCGCATGCCCCGCGCGCTGGTGCTGGAGCCCACCCGCGAACTGGCCGACCAGGTGTCGGAAAGCTTCGACAAGTACAGCAAATATTCCAAGCTCTCCCACGCGCTGCTGATCGGCGGCGTCTCGATGGACGAGCAGGTCAAGAAGCTCGACCGCGGGGTGGACGTGCTGATCGCCACGCCGGGCCGGCTGATGGACCATTTCGAGCGCGGCCGCATCCTGCTCTCCCAGGTCAATATCCTGGTGATCGACGAAGCCGACCGCATGCTGGACATGGGCTTCATTCCCGACGTGGAAAAGATCTGCAAGCTTCTGCCCTTCACCCGCCAGACCCTGTTCTATTCCGCCACCATGCCGCCGGAGATCCAGCGGCTGACCGACCAGTTCCTGCACAATCCGGTGCGCATCGAAGTCTCGCGCCCCGCCACCACCGCCTCCAACATCACCCAGCAGGTGGTGGAAATCCCCGCCAACGACTGGGCCAAGCGCGAGGCGCTGCGCCGCCTGATCCGCGAGGCGGAACCGACCCTCAACAACGCGATCGTCTTCTGCAACCGCAAGCGCGACGTGGACGTGGTGGCCAAGAGCCTGGCCAAGCACGGCTTCGACGCCGCTCCCATCCATGGCGATCTCGACCAGTCGGTGCGGATGAAGACCCTGGAGAAGTTCCGCTCCGGCGAACTCAAGATCCTGGTGGCGTCCGACGTGGCGGCACGCGGCCTGGACGTGCCCAGCGTCAGCCATGTGTTCAATTTCGACGTGCCGATCCATGCCGACGACTATGTTCACCGCGTCGGCCGCACCGGGCGCGCGGGGCGCAGCGGCAGCGCCTATATGCTGGCGTCACATCGTGACGGCAAATACATCGAAGCCATCGAGAAGGTTACCGGCCAGAAACTGGCCCGCCGTGAGATGATGGACATCGAAGTGCGCGAGGAAGCCCGTCGCCCCGCCCGCGATCATGATCGCCACGGACGCGGCGGCAAGAGCGGACGGGACCGTGGGCCGGCCAAGGACCGCAACCGCGACCGCCGCCCGCCCGGCGGCAAGTATCACGACCAGGTCGCCAGCATGGAACCGGCGGAAGCCACGCCTGATGTAACCCCGGCGCCGGGCGCGCGCGCCGAACAGCCCAGGCAGGAACAACCGCGTCCGGAACAGAAGCACAAGCCGCGCGGCGAAAACCGCCATGGCCAGGGTCAGAATCAAGGTCATCGCGACCGTCATCAGCCCTCGCGTCCGGCGGCGGTCGACAAGAGCGAATTGCCGGCCTTCCTGTTTCGTCCCGTTCCGGTGAAGAAGCCCGAGCCCCAGACCGAATAGACCGTCACGCGCGGCCCGCACAAAAGGCCGGTTTTTCCGCCTTTGCCGGCTTGAAAAGCCGGGTCATTTAACGCTTTCTACATAGCGGCGGAGCCAGACTGAGCGCCAAACGGGGACAGTGACAGTGTTCAAGCAGGACCGCGAACAGGCCTTTGCCAAGACGGCGCTCGCTTTGATGGGCGGCGCCGGCGTGGTCGCCACGCCCGACAATTTCGAACTGTTCTACGCCTATGCCTCCGGCGAAAATCCCGCCATCACCCAGGTGATGGCCGCTATCATCGATTCCAAGCGGCCCTTCACGCCTGAACTCCTGGCCGATCTGCGCCTGCGCTGTCTGTCGGGCGCGCGCGCCGCCCAGGCGATGGAGTCGGTGGGCGGCAATATGGGCGCGCTGATCGACGATATTCTGGGCAAGCTGGAAAGCTCGGCCCGCGACACCGCCAGCTACAAGGACGCCCTGTCGGCCGCCACCGGCGAACTGGGCGGCGACGAACGGTCGCCGGCGGACCTGCGCAAGCTGGTGGATGGCCTGATCGCCGCGACCCGCGCCATGGAGATACGCGCCAAGAGCCTGGAAGGCGAACTGCAGGTCTCCTCGCAGCAGGTCAATGAACTCAGGACCACGCTTGCGGACGTGCGCAAGGAAAGCATGACCGATCCCCTGACCGGCATTGCCAACCGCAAGGCTTTCGACGAGGCGCTGGCGGCCGCGACCGCCGCGGCGCGGGACGGCGAAGCGGTGACGCTGCTGCTCTGCGACATCGACCATTTCAAGCTGTTCAACGACACCTGGGGACATCAGACCGGCGACCAGGTGCTGCGCCTGGTGGCATCCTGCCTGGGTGAAAACACCAAGGGCCGCGACACCGCCACGCGTTATGGCGGCGAGGAATTCGCCGTGCTGTTGCGTGGCACCGGCCTGGAGGCCGCGACCCATCTGGCCAACCAGATCCGCGGCATGGTCGAGACCAAGAAGCTGGTCAAGAAGTCCACCGGCGATGTCCTGGGCGCCATCACCATTTCCATCGGCGTCGCCCAGTTCGCGCCCGGCGAGACCGGTGACGCCGTCGTCCGCCGCGCCGATGTCTGCCTTTATGGCGCCAAGCATAATGGCCGCAATCTGGTGATGAACCAGAATGACCCGCGCATGACGGCGCTGGAAACCAGCGCCGCCTAAAGCCACCCGTGTCATTCCCGCGCACGCGGGAATCCAACTTTTGTCAGCCGCTGGTTGGATGCCCGCTGGAGTTTATACTCCGGCCGCGCTTCGCGCGGACCGGGGTACGGGCATGACAGCGAGAAGTTTCGCGCTATGCTGCCTGCCAGTTCGATAGGGAAATTTTGTGCGCCAGACATTCGACCATGTCCATCTCGACGCGCACGGCGCCGTCGCCGTCATCACCCTGAACCATGACGCGACGGTCAATGCGCTTTCCACCGGAATGGTCGCCGGCCTGAACAGGGCGCTGGATGCGGCGGGAAAAGGCGATTTCCGCGCCCTGATCCTGACCGGAGCGGGCCGCGGCTTCTGTTCCGGCGCCGACATGAAGGAGCTGCCCGCCCGGCGCGAGGAAGGCGCGGGCCTGGTGCTGGAGCAGCTGTTTCATCCCCTCTTCCGCCGCCTGCGCGACTGGCCCGCGCCCATCGTCATCGCGGTGAACGGCGCGGCGGTGGGGATCGGCATGAGCCTGGCCTTGATGGGCGATCTGACCGTGGCGGCGCGCAGCGCCTATTTCCTGCTGTCTTTCTCGCGCATCGGGCTGGCGCCGGATGGCGGCGCGACCTTTCTGTTGCCGCGCCTGATCGGATTGGCGCGGGCGCGCGAGCTGGCGCTGCTGGCCGAAAAGCTGCCGGCCCAACGCGCCCTGCAATGGGGCCTGATCAACCGGGTGGTGGACGACGTGCAACTGATGGATGAGGCCTTGGGCCTGGCGCACCGTCTGGCGGACGGCCCCGCCGCGCTGCCGCTGACCCGCCAGCTGTTCTGGGACCGCGAAGGCCACGAGGCGCAGTTGGCCCGCGAGGCGGCCGCGCAACAACAGGCCGGTGCGACCAGCGATTTCGCGGAAGGGCTGGCCGCCTTTCTGGAAAAGCGCGAACCGCGGTTCAGCGGGCACTGAAAATCCAAGATGTCATTCCCGTACCCCGGTCCGCGCAAAGCGCGGCCGGAGTATAAACTCCAGCGGGAATCCAGCTTTGACAATTGTTCTGGCCAGCCATGGATGCCCGCTTGCGCGGGCATGACAATTAAAGTTCAAACCCTGTCACTCGCTGGCGTGATCGAAACCGACTCGCCGCAGCCGCAAGCGCTCGTCTGGTTCGGATTGTTGAACACAAACCGCGCGCCCAGCTTTTCCTGCACGAAATCCAGTTCGGTGCCGATCAGGAACAGGATGGCCTTGGGATCGATAAAGACTTTCACACCCTTATCTTCCATCATTTCCTCGAAGGGCTTGGTCTCCGAGGCGTAATCCATGGTGTAGCTCATGCCGGCGCAGCCGCCATTGGTCACCCCCACCCGCACGCCCAGATATTGGCCGGGCGCATTGGCCATGATCTCCTGGATGCGCATAGCCGCGGCCTCGGTCAGCTTGACCGGCTTGGGCCTCTCTCTATTGGAGGTGGCGCGGCGGGGCTTTTGAATCGGGTTTTCCATCAGAACATGTTCAGTTCGAGTTTGGCTTCTTCGCTCATGCGTTCCGGCGTCCAGGGCGGATCGAAGGTCATGTTCACCGTCACCTCGCCAATGCCGTCCACCGTCTCCAGCGCCGCCTTGACATTGCCGGGCATTTCGCCGGCCACCGGGCAATTGGGCGCGGTCAGGGTCATGTCCACGGTGACGTCCTTGTGATCGGAAACATCGACCTTGTAGATAAGCCCCAGTTCATAGATATCAACCGGGATCTCCGGGTCATAGACAGTCTTAAGCGCGATCACCAGCTTGGAGGTGAAATCGTCCAATTCCTGCTGGCTCAACGCCGGGGTCTGCGAGGCGGCTTCGCTCATGCCGCGCCCTCCTTCAAAGCGTTTTTACCCTCTTCAACTGCGTTCCTATAAGTATGCCAAGCCAAAGTGGCGCATTTCACCCGCATGGGGAACTCGCTGATCCCGCTCATCACGTCCAGGGTCTCGCGGTCGTCCTCCGACAGCTCTTTCGCGTCCTCGCCCTTCACCAGATGCAGGAAGCCTTCCATCAGCTTTTCCGCATCGGCTGCGTCGCGGCCCTTGAGCATGTCGGTCATCATCGAGGCCGAGGCCTGGCTGATGGCGCAGCCCTTGCCTTCGAACCTGATGTCGGCGACACGGCCGTCCTCGCCCAGCTTGAGATAGACTGTGACGCGGTCGCCGCAGAGCGGGTTGAAACCTTCCGCCTTGTGGCTGGCGTCTCCCATGGCGCCGTAATGGCGCGGGTGGCGCGAATGGTCGAGGATGACTTCCTGGTAGAGTTCCCTGAGCGCGTTATCCATTGCCGAATATCCCGCGGGCTTTGGCCAGGCCCGCAATCAGCGCGTCGACATCGGCGCGCGTGTTGTAAAGCGCGAAGCTGGCCCGGGTGGTGGACGCCACGCAGAAACGCTCCATCAGCGGCTGGGCGCAATGGTGCCCGGCGCGGACCGCCACGCCTTCCCTGTCCAATATGGTGGCGACGTCGTGGGCATGCATCCCCTCCGCTTCGAATGACAGGATTGCGCCTTTGCCGGGGGCGTCGCCCACCACCTTCAGCCAGTTGAACTGGCGTACCTGGTCGCGGGCGTAAGCCAGCAAGCCGTGCTCATGGGCGGCCACCGCCTGGCGGTCGAAGCCCATCATATAGTCCAGCGCCGCCGCCAGGCCGACGCTTTCGATGATCGGCGGGGTGCCGGCCTCGAAGCGGGCGGGCGGATCGGCATAGGTGATGGCCTGGCGCGAGACCTCGCGGATCATCTCGCCGCCGCCATTGAAAGGCCGCATGCCTTTGAGATGCGCCCGCTTGGCGTAAAGCGCGCCGATGCCCGTGGGGCCATAGAGCTTGTGGCCGGTCATGGCATAGAAATCGATGTCCAGCGCCTGCACATTCACGATCTCATGCACCGCGCCCTGGCAGCCATCGGCCAGAACCGGAACACCCTTGGCGTGGGCGCGGGCGACGATCTCCTTCAAGGGCGTCACCGTGCCCAGCACATTGGACATGTGGGTGACAGCCACCAGTTTTGTCTTGGCTGTGATGGCGGCGTCCAGCGCCTCGATATCCAGCGAACCGTCGTTGCGCACATCCACCCAGCGCAACACCGCGCCCTGGCGCTCGCGCAGGAAATGCCAGGGCACGATGTTGGAATGGTGCTCCATCACCGTCAGCACGATCTCGTCACCCGGCTGGATGCGGGGCGCGAGCCAGGAATAGGAGACCAGATTGATCGCCTCGGTGCCGCCCTTGGTGAAGACGATCTCATCTTCCCGCGCGGCATTGAGGAATTTCTGCACCGTGCGCCGCGCCGCCTCATAGCGGTCGGTGGCGACGGCGGAGAGGAAATGCACGCCGCGATGGACATTGGCATATTCGCTGGCGGCAAAGTCCTGCATCGCATCCAGCACGACCCTTGGCTTCTGGGCGCTGGCGCCGGAATCCAGATAGACCAGCGGCTTGCCATACACGCGGCGCGACAGGATCTCGAAATCGCCGCGCGCCTGCCCGACATCAAAGCCGGTCTTTTCGGGGTAGGAAGATGAAGGGATCTGGCCCAGGTTCATGCCACCGCCCTCAGCGCTGTCAGAAGCTCGGTGCGCACCAGTTCCCGCTGGTCGGTATTGGCGATCTCCACCACCGCGTCCTCCAGAAACGCATGCAGCAGCAGCCCCCGCGCCTGGCTTTCCGGAATGCCGCGGGCACGCAGGTAGAACAGCGAATCCGCATCCAGGTCGCCCACGGCCGCGCCATGGGCGCATTTGACGTCATCGGCGAAGATTTCCAGTTCGGGCTTGAGATCGGCTTCCGCGGTTTCGCCCAAAAGCAGCGCCTTGGCGGTCTGTATGGAGTCGCTGCCATTGGCGCCCTTGGCCACCGTCACCTTGCCCTGATAGACGGCGCGCGCCTGGCCGCCGGCGACATGCTTGAACAGCTGGCTGCTGGTTGTGTCGCCGTGGCGATGAATGACATGGGTGGTGACATCGCTGTGACGCTTGCCGCCCAGCACCGAGACACCGGAGAGATGAGCCTGCGCGCCCGCGCCGTCCAGCTCGATCTCCAGTTCCATGCGCGAAAGCCTGGAACCAAAGCTTGCAAAATGGGCGCGGTAGCGGCCGTTCGTCTCGATGCGGATATTGGCTTCTTCCACCAGAATGGCGTCGCCGGACTCTGGCGAGATGCGCACATGCTCCAGGCTGGCGCCGGCGCCGATCACGATCTCAAAACCGACATTGCGGAAATCGGCGACGCTCACGCCTTCCAGCAGGGTGAGCGACGCACCCTCTTCCAGCACCAGCAGGGCGCGCACATGGCCCGGACCGGTGAAATCCAGCTTCAGCGGTTCGGTGATCTTCGCATGGCCGGGAACACGAAACGCCACGCCGCCCGCCGACAGCGCCAGGGAGGCGGCGTTCATCACATTCTGGGTCGGACGGGCGACGTTGGTCATTACCCAGTGGGGTGGATCGGGCTGGGCAAGATCGAAAATCTCAACCCCGCTGGGCAGGTTGGCGACCAGCCATTCCGCCGTCACGGCGCCGAGCCCTTGTTCGCCCAGCACCGCCTTGAGGTCGGAATATTTCCACTCCTCGATGCGACGGTGCGGCACGCCATGGGAATGCACCACGGCGGCGGCCTCAGCCTTGCGATCCAGGTTCAAGGCCAGCGTCATGCCGGCTCCTTCACGATCTGCTCGTAGCCCTTGGCTTCCAGTTCCAGCGCCAGTTCCTTGCCGCCCTCCGCCACGATGCGGCCGCGCGCCAGCACATGAATGCGGTCGGGCACGATGTAATCGAGCAGGCGTTGATAATGGGTGATCACCAGCATGGCGCGCGAGGGATCGCGCAAGGCGTTGACCCCTTCGGCCACCAGACGAAGCGCGTCGATGTCCAGGCCGGAGTCGGTTTCGTCCAGAATGGCCAGCTTGGGCTCGAACAGCGCCATCTGCAGGATCTCCAGCCGCTTCTTCTCGCCACCGGAAAACCCCACATTCAGGGCGCGCTTCAGCATCTCTTCCGAGACGTTCAGGGCCTTGGCCTTGGCGCGCACCAGCTTGAGCACCGCGACCGCTTCCAGATCGCTTTCGCCCCTCGCGCGGCGCTGGGAATTCAGCGCCGTCTTGAGAAAGGTCATGGTGGTGACGCCGGGAATTTCCACCGGATACTGCATGGCCAGGAACACGCCCCTGGCGGCGCGTTCCTCCGGCGCAAGCGCCACCAGGTCTTCGCCGTTATAGCGGATGCTGCCTTCGGTGATGTCATAACCGGTACGGCCCGCCAGCACATAGGACAAAGTGGATTTGCCCGAGCCGTTGGGACCCATGATGGCATGCACTTCGCCGGGCTGGATCGACAGCGTCAACCCTTTCAGGATTTCCTTGCCGTCCACGGCAACGTGAAGGTTTTTGATCTCAAGCATCATTCGCCGTCCCAGTAGTCAGCCGCGACAAGCCGGCCGCGGCCTGAATAGGTCGCGGTGGCGCGGTCATTGTTTTTCACCCCGGCACGCATCCCGACCTTGCCGGAATCCGGGTATTCGACGATGTCGAAGCTCTCATTGTTGGAGAAACCCAGGTAGCGCAGTGGCTCGCTGCCGGTGTTGATGATCTGGTGCGCCGCCCCACCTGCCGGCGCGCCCAAACAGTCACCGGCGCGCACCGGGATGCGGTCGTCGCCAAGGCGATATTCGCCCTCGCCCGACAGGATCAGGAACATCTCGTCACAGCCATGATGGCGATGAAAGGGAAAGGCCGCCTTGCCCGGGGGCACCACATGCAGGGTGCAACCCAGCTTCTGAAGCCCCAGTGTCCGCGCCACCTCGCCCATCTGGACGGCGAACCTGTCGCCATGGGCGAAGTTCTCCCGCTGGTCGAGGGACTCGAGATGGACCACCGCCTGGCTCATCCCACGCTCCCTTCCAGGCTGATACCGACCAGCTTCTGCGCCTCGACCGCGAATTCCATCGGCAGCTGCTGCAGCACTTCCCGGCAGAAACCATTGACGATCAGCGACACTGCCTCGTCCTGCGGAATGCCGCGGGCCAGGCAATAGAACAGCTGGTCTTCGGCGATCTTGGAGGTGGTCGCCTCATGCTCGATGCGCGCGGTCTTGTTGCGGCTTTCGATATAGGGAACGGTATGGGCGCCGCAGTCCGGCCCGATCAGCAATGAATCGCACTGGGTGTAATTGCGCGCGTTCCTGGCCTTGCCATAGACCGAAACCAGGCCGCGATAGGTGTTCTGCGCCTTGCCCGCCGAAATGCCCTTGGAGATGATGCGCGAACGGGTGTTGGCGCCCAGATGGATCATCTTGGTGCCGGTATCGGCCTGCTGGAAATGGTTGGCGATGGCGATGGAATAGAATTCCCCCACCGAATCGTCGCCGCGCAGGATGCAGCTGGGATATTTCCAGGTGATGGCCGAGCCGGTCTCCACCTGGGTCCAGCTGATCTTGGACTTCCTGCCCCGGCAGTCGCCGCGTTTGGTGACGAAATTGAAGATGCCGCCCAGCCCGTTCTCGTCGCCGGGATACCAGTTCTGCACCGTGGAATATTTGATCTCGGCATTGTCCAGCGCCACCAGCTCGACCACCGCGGCATGGAGCTGGTTCTCGTCGCGTTTGGGCGCGGTGCAGCCTTCCAGATAGCTCACATAGCTGTCTTCATCGGCAATGATCAGCGTGCGCTCGAACTGGCCGGTTTCCGACGCATTGATGCGGAAATAGGTGGACAACTCCATCGGGCAGCGCACGCCCTTGGGCACATAGACGAAGGTGCCGTCGGAGAACACCGCCGCATTGAGTGTGGCGAAGAAATTGTCGGTCACGGGCACCACGCTGCCCAGATATTTCCTCACCAGTTCGGGATAGTCGCGGATGGCCTCGCTGATTGGGCAGAAGATCACGCCCGCTTCGTTGAGTTTTTCCTTGAAGGTGGTGGCGACCGAAACACTGTCGAACACCGCGTCCACCGCCACGCCGGCCAGCGCCATCTGCTCATGCAGCGGGATGCCCAGCTTCTTGTAGGTCTCCAGCAGCTTGGGATCGACCTCGTCCAGCGACTGCTTCTTGGGCGTGTTCTTGGGGGCGGCGTAATAATAGGCGTTCTGATAGTCGATCTGCGGATAATGCACCCGCGCCCATTTGGGCTCCTTCATCGCCTGCCAGCGCCGGAACGCGCCCAGGCGCCATTCCAGCATCCAGTCCGGCTCGCCTTTCTTGGCGGAGATGTAGCGGACCGTGTCTTCGCTCAGACCCTTGGGCGCGCGCTCCATCTCGATGTCGGTGACGAAGCCGTACTTGTACTTCTCGCCGATGGCGGCAACCTGGTCCCGGGTTTCTGCGGCGATGCTCATGCCGCTTCCTCCTTGGAATGGCTCTTCCGGCCGCGAATACGCTCGCGCAATTTCACCAGCGAGGCGACGGCCGCATTCACGTCTTCCATGGTGGAGGACCAGCCAAAGCTGGCGCGCACCGCGCAGGCCGCAAGGCCCTCCTCCACGCCCATGGCGATCAGCACATGGCTGACTTTCACCTTGCCGCTGGAGCAGGTGGACCCGGAACTCACCATCACGCCATCCAGATCCAGCCCGATCAGCGCGATTTCCGCCAGCAGACCCGGAATGGCGAAGCAGGACGTGCTGCACAGCCGGTCCTGTCTCACCCCAAAGATAACGATTTCGGGCGCAGCCTGTTTCAGGGCGGCTTCAAAGTGATCGCGCAGATGCGCAATGCGGGCGCGCTCGCCTTCACCATCGGCCAGCGCATGGGCGGCGGCGCCGAAGCCGGCGATGCCGGACAGATTCTCGCAACCGGCGCGCAGGCCCCTCTGCTGGCCGCCCCCTGCCAACTGCGGCCGCAGCGGCGCGCTCGACTCATTGGAATTGGCACGCACCACCAGCACGCCGCAGCCCTGCGGGCCGCCGATCTTGTGCGCCGACAGCACCATATAGTCGCACAGTGAAAAATCGAGCGCGATCTTGCCGGCGGCGGGAACCGCATCCACCAGCAGCAGCGCGCCTGCTTCACGGACCAGCCTGGATACCTCGGCGATGGGCTGCACCACGCCGGTCTCGTTGTTGGCGGCCATCACCGCGACCAGCGTGCGGCCCTTGCCTTCGCGCAAGGCGACACGCAGGCCCTCCAGATCGATCACCCCTTCGGCAGTCACGCCAAGACGCGACACGCGCAGCCACGGGAAGCGTTCGGCCAGACGGTCGGCGGTGGCAAGCACGGAGGCATGTTCGATCGCGCTGACAAAGACGCGGGTGATGCGCACTTCTTCTTCCGCGAGCGAGCCTTCCACCGCGCCGAACAGCGCCAAGTCATTGGCTTCGGTGGCGCCGCTGGTGAAGATCACCTCACCGGCCGCGGCCCCCGCCAGCGCCGCCACCTTTTCGCGGGCCTCTTCCATGACGGCGCGCGCGGCGCGGCCGCGGGCATGGATGGAAGACGGGTTGCCGCCTGTCGCCAGCGCATGGGTTACCGCCGAGAGGGACTCCGGGCGCAGCGGCGAAGTGGCATTGTGATCCAGGTAATGCATGGCTTTGTTCTGCTCAAGCGGCCGCGGTCTCGCCGTTCAGCACCGCATTCATGTCATTGCAGGGCTTGGAACGGCCCAGCACCCGCCGTTCCACCACATCGGCCAGCGACACCGACGACAGGAAGACATGGATCTGCTGACCCAGTTCCTCCCACAGGTCGTGGGTGACGCAGCGCGCACCGGTCTTGGTGCAGCCTTTGGTGCTGCCGGTCTTGCAGCGGGTGGCGGCGATGGGCTCGTCCACCGCCAGAATGATGTCGGCGATGCGCAGCTCGCCGGAAGGACGCGACAACCGGTAGCCGCCGCCGGGACCGCGCACGCTGGTCACCAGCCCGCCACGCCGGAGCTTGGCGAAAAGCTGCTCCAGATAGGACAGCGAAATGTCCTGGCGGGCGGCGATATCGGCCAGCGCCACGGGGCGGGGCTCACCCGGTGCGTGGGGATTGGTGGCGTTCCCGGCCAGGTCCGCCATCGCCATCACCGCATAACGTCCCTTGGTGCTCAGCCGCATGTCAGGTTCCCTTCGGTAAAGAGGCGTTTTTCCTTGCTTTTTGACCCCCAACCCGGTGTAGAGAGGGCGCCAAGCCGGGAAATCACGTCCGCGTGCCCGGGGTATAGAGTTCCTGAGTAGTTTGGTCAAGTATTCGCGGTTTGTTGGTGGGTCACTCTGTAAGAGGCTGAAATTTCATAACTTTTGAACGGCCTCTGGCCTTCGAAAATCCGACCTTTTCGCTTGCAGATCAGTCCCACGGGGAAAAAACAGGAAGTCCATGCCCGATATCATTTTGCCCGGATCTGCCGGCCGCATCGAAGCGCGCTATCAGCGCCAAAAAGCCCCAGGCGCGCCGATGGCGCTGGTGCTGCATCCGCACCCGCAGTTCGGCGGCACCATGAACAATCCGCTGGTCTATGATCTCTTCCACATGTTCCACGGCCTGGGCTGCACCACCGTGCGCTTCAACTTCCGCGGCGTGGGCCGCAGCCAGGGCAGCTTCGACAATGGCGCGGGCGAATTGTCGGACGCCGCCGCCGTGCTGGACTGGATGAACACGCTTTATCCCAACCCGTCGAATGTGTGGGTGTGCGGCATCAGCTTCGGCGCCTGGATCGGCATGCAGCTGCTGATGCGCCGGCCCGAGATCACCGGCTTTGTCTCCATCGCTCCGCCGGCCAGCATGTATGACTTCGCCTTCCTGGCGCCCTGCCCGGCCTCCGGCCTGATCGTGCATGGCACCAAGGACAATGTGGTGCCCGAACCCGATGTCCAGAAGCTGGTGGACCGGCTCACGGCCCAGAAGGGCATCAAGATCACCTACAACAAGATCGATGGCGCCAACCATTTCTTCGACAAGCACGAGGCCGATGTGGTGGAGACGGTCAAGGAATATGTCTCCAACATGATGTCGAAACCAAGAGAAGGGCGCTGAGGCGCGGTCCTTTTGCGTCCTGAGTTCGTCGCTCGTCGCTCACGTACTTCTTGTACGCATCGCTCCTCGCTCCTGCTCAGGCCGCAAAAATTCTCGCGCCGCACCTGCAACTTTCAACGCGCACGATAAAATCTTCCGCCCGTCATCGGCTGCTGGACACCCGTGGTGGTGGGCAGCGACAGCGGCAGGCCCTTCTTGGAACGCAGCGCCAGATAGGCGAAACCCTGCGCTTCCAGGCCGTCGCCATCCCAGCCCGCGTCTTCCGCCGAAATCACCGGTGCATTCACCCGCGCCCTCAGCATCGCCATCAGCGTCCTGTTGTGGCGGCCGCCGCCGCTGACGATCCAGGTCTCGGCGCTGTCGGGAAAATGCTCACGGGCGCGGGCCAGTGACGCGGCGGTGAAGGCGGTGAGGGTGGCCGCGCCATCGGCAGGCGAAAGCGCCTCGACCGCCTCCATGCCGAAATCCATCCGGTCCAGCGATTTGGGCGGGATACGCGCGAAGAAGGGGTTGGCCAGCATTGTCTCGAGTGCGGCGCCATTCACCTTTCCGGTCGCGGCGAAGGCGCCGTCTTCATCCAACGGCGTGTCCGTGTGGCGATGCATCCAGTCGTCGATCGGCGCATTGCCCGGTCCGGTGTCGAAAGCCAGCACCAGGTCGCCCTTTATGTAAGTGACCTGGGCGACGCCGCCGATATTCACGATGACAATTCCCCCTCCGCCCTTCGCATCGCAAGCGCTGCTACGGGCACCTCCCCCGCTGGTCGCTTCGCTCGCGGGGGAGGGCACCAGCGGCTCGGGCCGCCCCGAACGCCGCGCCAGCACCGCATGATAGAGCGGCATCAGGGGGGCGCCCTGGCCGCCCGCCTTCACATCGGCGCTGCGGAAATCATTGACCACATCGATGCCGGTCAGCCGCGCCAGAAGCGCGCCGTCGCCGATCTGCCAGGTCCAGTGCCGCTGCGGCCGGTGCAGGATGGTCTGGCCGTGAAAGCCCAGCAGCGCCACTTGGGGTCCCGCCAGCCCCGTCTTCTGCAGCAACAGCTTCACCGCTTCGGCATGCGCCTCGGTCAGGAGCCGCTCGGCCTCGCGGATGGACTGCGGCACGGGCGCACCTTTCGCCACCGCACGGGCGTCATCCAGGGCCGCGCGCAGCAGGGCGCGCGTTTCCGGCGCGTAAGCCACGGTCAGGCCGGGGCCCGGCCGCACCACGTCTTCGCCGTCGGTTTCCAGCAGGGCCGCATCCACGCCATCCAGCGAGGTGCCGCTCATCAGGCCTATGACTTTCTGGACGCCGGTCATTGTGCTATTGCCCGCCTGCTTCAATTGCCAGAGTCTATACCATGCCTGCCGCGCCCCAATTCCAGTCCGAATTCCTGCGCACCTTTGTGGCGCGCGGGGCCTATTACGACTGTTCGGCGCCGGCGGAACTGGATGCGCTGTTCGCGAAGGAACGGGTCACCGCCTATATCGGCTTCGACTGCACCGCCAAATCGATGCATATCGGCAATCTGGTGCAGCTGATGACGCTCCGCCGGCTGCAACAGGCCGGCCATCGCCCCATCCTGCTCATGGGTGGGGGCACCACCAAAGCGGGCGATCCCAGCGGCAAGGATGAAACCCGGCTGATCCTGTCGCCCGAACAGATCGAAGAGAACAAGCGGAGCATGCTGAGCGGCGTGCGCCATCTGCTGAAATTCGGCGACGGCCCGTCCGACGCGATCATGGTCGACAATGCCGAATGGCTGGACACGTTGAAATACATCCCCTTCCTGCGCGAGGTCGGCCGCCACTTCTCGGTCAACCGCATGCTGACCATGGACAGCGTGAAACTGCGGCTGGACCGCGAGCAGCCCATGTCCTTCCTGGAGTTCAACTACTCCATCATGCAGGCCTATGACTTTGTCGAACTCAACAAGCGCTATGGCTGCCGCCTGCAATCCTCCGGTTCGGACCAGTGGGGCAATGTGGTATCGGGCCTGGAACTGGGCCGCCGCATGGGCACCCCCCAGCTGTTCGGTCTGACCACACCGCTGATCACCACCGCCTCGGGCGCCAAGATGGGTAAGACCGCGGCGGGCGCGGTCTGGCTGAACAGGGAGATGCTCAGCGTCTACGATTACTGGCAATTCTGGCGCAATACCGAGGACGGCGATGTCGGCCACTTCCTGCGCCTGTTCACCGACCTGCCCGAGGCCGAGATCGCGCGGCTGGAAAAGCTTGAGGGCGCGGAACTGAACGACGCCAAGAAAGTGCTGGCCACGGAAGCCACCGCCATTCTCCATGGCCGCGAGGCTGCGGAGAACACCAGCACCGCAGCCACTTTAACATTTGAAAAAGGTATCGTGAGCGCCGACCTTCCGCCAAGATATATAGACAAAGGCCCCAATGAAGAATGGAAGATCGGCCGAACGACAGCCGCATTTA
>DATAWO010000027.1:0-7891 GCA_036267165.1 Rhizomicrobium sp.
CCGCGTAATGGCCACGCCCGTCACCACCCGCGTTCCGCTCGACATCGGCGCCATCCATTTCATCGGCATTGGCGGCATCGGCATGAGCGGCATCGCCGAGATCATGCACAATCTGGGCTACAAGGTTCAGGGCAGCGACGCGGCCGAAAACGCCAATGTCAAACGCCTGCGCGCCATGGGCATCACCGTCCATGTCGGCCACAATGCCGACAATCTGAAAGACGCCCATGCCGTGGTCTATTCCTCGGCGGTCAAGCCCGGCAATGTCGAATTCGACGCCGCGCGCCTGTTGGGCCTGCCGCTGGTGCGCCGCGCCGAGATGCTGGCCGAGATCATGCGCCTGCGCTCCTGCATCGCCATCGCCGGCACCAATGGCAAGACCACGACGACGACCCTGGTCGCCGCGCTGCTGGATGCGGGCAACATGGACCCGACGGTGGTCAATGGCGGCATCATCAACGCCTATGGCACCAATGCGCGGCTGGGCGCGGGCGAATGGGTGGTGGTGGAGGCCGATGAGAGCGACGGCACCTTCCTGCGCCTGCCCGCCACCGTGGCGGTGGTGACCAATGCCGACCCCGATCACCTGGATTTCTACGGCACCTTCGAGAACATGCGCGACGCCTTCCAGCGCTTTGTCGAGAACGTGCCTTTCTACGGCTTCGCGGTGCTGTGCATCGACCATCCGGAAGTGCAGGCCATGGTGGGCCGCATCACCGACCGCCGCATCATCACCTATGGCTTGTCGCCCCAGGCCGACGCGCGCGCGGTGAATGTGAGTTTTTCGGAAGGCGCGTCGCGTTTCGATTGCGTCTTCACCGACCGCCGCCGGGGCACCGAGACGCGGCTGGAGGGCATGTGCCTGCCCATGCCGGGCGAGCACAATGTCCAGAACGCCATGGCCGCCATCGTGGTGGCGCGCGAACTGGGGGTGAAGGACGCGGTGATCAAGAAGGGCCTGGCGGGCTTCCGCGGCGTGGGCCGCCGCTTCACCAAGGTTGGCGAAGTGAACGGCGCCGCCATCATCGACGATTACGCCCATAACCCCTTCAAGATCGCGGCCGCGGTGCGCGCCGCGCGCCAGGCCTACAAAGGCCCCATCGTGGCGGTGGTGCAGCCGCATCGCTATACCCGCCTGCGCGACACCTTCGAGCAATTCGCCACCTGCCTGAATGATGCCGATGTCGCGGTGATCGCCCCGGTCTACGCCGCCGGCGAAACCCCGATCGAAGGCATCAACCGCGATACCTATGCCGAGGCGCTGCGGGCGCATGGCCACCGCAATGTCATCACCATCGACGGCGAGAACGATCTCGCCGCCGCAGTGGCGCCATATGTGAAGCCGGGCGCGGCCATCATCGGCACCGGCGCCGGCTCGATCACCGGCTGGATGAACAATCTGCCCCAGAAATTGCAAAAGCAGCTGGAGGCGCTGTTGTGATGATGAGCTCCTCTCATGCTTCCGGGCCCTGCGACATGCTTCCTTCTGTGCGCGGTTTGGTCGTTCGTGGCGCGCCGCTCAAGGATCTGGTGTGGTTTCGCGCCGGCGGCCCGGCGGAAGTTCTGTTCCGTCCGGCGGACATGGACGATCTTGCCGCCTTTGTTGCTGCGCGTCCCGCCGACCTGCGCGTTTCGGTGATCGGTGTGGGCTCCAACCTGCTGGTGCGTGACGGCGGCATTCCCGGCGTGGTGGTGCGTCTGTCTTCGGCCTTCGGCAGGATCGAAACCGATGGCTTGCGCCTGCGCGCCGGCGCAGCCGCCCTGGATGGCGCGGTGGCGCGCGCGGCGTGCGATGCCGGCATCGCCGGTCTGGAATTCCTGCGCGGCGTGCCTGGAACCATCGGCGGGGCGCTGAGGATGAACGCCGGCTGCTATGGCCGCGAGGTCAGGGACAGGTTTGTCGAAGCCACTGCGATAGACGCAAAAGGCAATAAAATCAGGCTTTCCAGCGCCGAGATGGGCTTTGAATATCGCAAAGCCCGCGCGGCGGGCGAAGACCTGATCTTTGTCGAAGCGGTGTTCGAAGGCTTGGCCGAGGAACCCGCCGCCATCCGCGCTCGCATGGACGAATTGTCGGCCAATCGGGAGGCCAGCCAGCCGATCAAATCTCGAACCGGCGGCTCGACCTTCAAGAATCCGCCCGGCCACAAGGCCTGGCAGTTGATCGACGAAGCCGGCTGCCGTGGCCTGATGATCGGTGCCGCCCAGGTCAGCGAGAAGCATACCAATTTCCTGATCAACACCGGCGATGCCACCGCCGCCGATCTGGAAGCGCTGGGCGAGGAGGTCCGCCGCCGGGTGAAGGAAAAGTCCGGTATCACGCTGGAATGGGAAATCAAGCGGGTGGGCATAGCCCCCGGCCGCGGAGCGGCCCCATGACAAACAACCAATTCCGCAAGATTGCCGTGCTGATGGGCGGGCGTTCCGCCGAACGCGAAGTCTCGCTGTCTTCGGGCCGTGGCGTGGTTGCGGCGCTGCGCGAGGAAGGCTTTGACGCCGATCCGCTCGATCCCGGTGACAATCCCGGCCAGCAATTGTTCGAGGCAAAGCCGGATGCGGTGTTCAACGCGCTGCATGGCCGCTTTGGCGAGGACGGCACCGTACAGGGCCTGCTGGAGTTGATGCGAATCCCTTATACCCACTCCGGCGTGCTGTCCTCGGCGCTCGCCATGCACAAGGAGCGCACCAAGGACGTCTATCGCGCCGCAGGACTCCCGGTGGTCAAATCCCTTGTGGTCGACCGGCGTGAAGCGGCCGCCGCGCATCTGATGGAGCCGCCCTATGTGGTCAAGCCGGTGAATGAAGGCTCCTCGGTCGGCATCTTCATCATCCGCAAGGGCGACAACCGCCCCCCGGCGGAACTGGGCAGCGATACCTGGAAACTGTCGAACGAGATGATGGTGGAGGAATTCGTGCCCGGCCGCGAACTCACCGTTTCGGTGATGGGTGACCGCGCCCTGGGGGTGACCGAGATCACCACCGAACTCGCCTTCTATGATTACGAAGCCAAATACGCGCCGGGCGGTTCCAAGCATATCCTGCCGGCGCAGGTGCCGCAGCAAGCCGCGGCGGAAGCGATGGAACTGGCGGTTGCCGCCCACAAGGCGCTGGGCTGCCGTGGCGTCACCCGCACCGATTTCCGTTACGACGACACCGGCAGCAAGCCGCGCATGATCCTGCTGGAGACCAACACCCAGCCGGGCATGACGCCGACCTCGCTGGTGCCGGAACAGGCCGCCCATGTCGGCATGTCATACGCCAGACTGTGCCGCTGGATCGTGGAGGATGCGTCATGCGATCGGTGAATGTGGAACGCAAACCCCGCAAGGTCGCCCGCAACCAGGCGGCGCGCCCCTCGACCCGCAGCAAGCGCGAACTGCCGGAGGTGCAGCCCGGCTCCGGGCGCAAGCAGAAAGAGCCCGGCGCCCTGGCGAAACTGGGTGCGGGTTTTGCGCCAGTGGTCAAGCGGCCCATGTTTGCGCTGTGCGGCATCGTGCTGGTCTTTGTGCTGATCGCCGCCTTGTTCGCCAGTGGCGTGATCGGGCGGGGCTTTCGCGCCATCGGCAGCGGGCTGGACGCCGTTACCGCCGATGCCGGCTTCGGCATCTCCGAAATCCATATCACCGGCAATCGCCGCACGCCCTACCGGCAGATCCTGGAAGTGCTGGGCATGCAGCCGGGCCAGAGCATCTTTGCCGCCGACCTGTGGAGCGCGCAACGGCGCCTGGCCTCGCTGGACTGGATCGCCTCCGCCGAAATCCATCGCCGCTATCCCGACGCGATCTTCGTAACGCTGGTGGAAAAGCGGCCCTTCGCGCTGTGGCAGCCGCCTGACAATTCTCTTGGTGACGCCCATGGCGATGCCCCCATTGTCGTGGTGGAACGCAACGGCAAGGTGATCACCAGCCGCGACGTGGAGAAGTTCCGCCACCTGCCCAAGCTGGTGGGTGCCGGCGCGCCCCAGGCCGCGGCCGATCTGGTGGATGCGGTGCAGGCCCATCGCGCCATCGCCGCGCGCCTCGCGGCTTACGCGCGGGTGTCGATGCGCCGCTGGAACCTGATCCTGGATGACGGAGTGACGGTCGAGCTGCCGGAAAGCGGCTGGCAGAAGGAACTGGATTCCCTGGAACACCTGATCATCGACAACGGCATTCTGGAGCGCGACGTCACCGAAATCGATCTGCGCTCGCCGACGCATTACTTCTTCCTGCTCAGGAACGGCGAGAAGAAAGATGTTGAGAGGGGCAAAGAGACATGAACCAGGCGGTCCGCTTGCGCGTGAACAATGAAATCCCCGCCTACCGCACCGGCCTGGTGTCGGCGCTGGACGTCGGCACCTCCAAGATCGTCTGCGTCATCGGCCAGGCGGAATCGGGCTCGCTCAAGATCCTGGGCAGCGCCTTGCGCGAATCCGCAGGCCTCAAGGCGGGCACGGTGACGAGCCTGGAACAGGCCGAGGAATCCATCCGCGACTGTGTGGCGGCGGCCGAGAACATGGCCGATTCCCGCATCCAGAATGTGCTGATCAGCGTCAATTGCGGCCAGCCGGTGTCGGTGACCAGCCGGGCGGTGATGTCGCTGGATGGGGCGCTGATTTCCGACGAGCATCTGCGCCTGCTCCTGGCCGATGGCCGCGCCCGCGCCAAGCTGGAAGGCCATGAGGTCATCCACTCCGCGCCCACCACCTATGTGGTGGACGAGGCGCGAGGGGTGAAGAATCCGCTGGGCATGTTCTGCCAGCGCATCGGCGTGGCCATGCATGCCGTGGCGGTGAAGCCCTCGCCCCTGCAAAATCTCAAGCTGGCGGTGGAGCGCTGCCATCTCCATGTGGTGGGCAACCTGTTCGGGGCTTACGCCAGCGGGCTTTCCACCCTCACCGAGGATGAAAAGCAGATCGGGGCCACCGTGATCGACATGGGCGGCGGCACCACCTCCATCGCCGTTTTCCTGGAAGGCCACCTGGTCCATGCCGATGTCGTGCCGGTGGGCGGCTTCGCCGTCACTAGCGATATCGCCCGCATGCTGGCGGCGCCTCTGGCGGCGGCCGAGCGCACCAAGACGCTTTATGGCGCCGCCATGGGCGAGATGGATGGCGGGGCCGATGTGGTTTCGGTGGCGCAGATGGGCGAGGAGGGCGATGACTCCGCCCTGCGCCTGCCGCGCTCTATGCTGACCCGCATCATCCAGGCGCGGCTGGAGGAGATTTTCGGCGAGGTCCAGACCCGGCTCAGGGCGTCGGGCTTCGATGTGGCCGCCGGCCGCCGCGCGGTCCTGACCGGCGGCGCCTGCCAGCTTGCGGGCACCCGCGAACTGGCCGCCCGCATCCTGAACAAGCAGGTGCGAATCGGCCGGCCCACCGCCTTCCCGGGTCTGGCGGCGGCGTCCGCCGGTCCCGACTATGCCACCGCGATCGGTCTTCTGATGGCCGGCGCGACCATGCCGCCCGAACTTTTGAATCCCGATATCGCCATGGGTCCGGCCTCTTCCAAGACGGAAAGCTGGCTCAGCCGGTTGACGCGCAGATGGCTCTAATGATTCAACAATACAACAGCGAATCAGTTGGGAATTCTGGTGTGCCGCAAGGTGATCCAAACAAGTCACTGAGGAGAATCTAAATGGCGATCAACCTAAAAGCCCCCGAGACAAAGGAACTGCGCCCCCGGATCACCGTGCTGGGTGTGGGTGGCGCCGGCGGCAACGCCGTCAACAACATGATCGAGGCGGGCCTTGAAGGCGTCGACTTTGTCGTCGCCAATACCGATGCCCAGGCGCTGGCCCAGTCCAAGGCGAGCCGGCGCATCCAGCTTGGCGTCACCACCACCGAAGGCCTGGGCGCGGGCGCCCAGCCGGATGTCGGCCGCGCCGGCGCCGAGGAGTCGCTCAACGAAATCATGGAGCAGCTTTCGGGCGCGCACATGGTCTTCATCGCCGCCGGCATGGGCGGCGGCACCGGCACCGGTGCGGCGCCGGTCATCGCGCGCGCGGTGCGCGAGGCGGGCATCCTCACCGTCGGGGTTGTGACCAAGCCGTTCGCGCTGGAAGGCGACCGCCGCATGCGGGTGGCCGAGCGCGGCATCGCCGAGCTGCAGCAGTTCGTCCATACCCTGATCGTGATCCCCAACCAGAACCTGTTCCGCGTCGCCAATGACCGCACCACCATGGCGCAAGCCTTCGCCATGGCCGATGAAGTGCTGCATGCCGGCGTGCGCGGCGTCACCGACCTGATCGTGATGCCGGGCCTGATCAATCTCGACTTCGCCGACATCAAGTCGGTGATCTCGGAAATGGGCAAGGCGATGATGGGTACCGGCGAGGCGGAAGGCGAGGACCGCGCCATGCGCGCTGCCGACATGGCGATCTCCAATCCGCTGCTGGACGATGTGACCATGAAGGGCGCCAAGGGCGTTCTGATCAACATCACCGGCGGTCCCGACCTGATGCTGTTCGAGGTGGAACAGGCCGCCAACCGGGTCCGCGCGGAAGTGGATCCCGACGCCAACATCATCTTCGGCAACACCATCCTCGAGGATATGGAGGGCCGCATCCGGGTGAGCGTGGTGGCGACCGGCATTGACGCTGAACTCACCAAGATGGCGCTGCCGGAAAAGGTGCGCACGCTGCATCCCCACCTCAATATCCGCCAGCCGGCGCGCATGCCGGAACCGGTAAAGCCCGTGGCCCAGCCCATCCCGCAGCCGGTGGCCAATCCGGTGCATGCCACCATGGACGCGCTGGCCGACCAGATCGGGGCGGAAAAGAGCCCGGCCGAGGATTACATCCTGGGCGGTGAGGACGCGCCGGAAGTCAAAGCCGAGCCGATGACGGCCAAATATCCCGCCACCGAAAACTATCGTCCGCTGCACCAGCAGCCGCTGGCGCCCCATCCGGCGGCCGAAAAGAAGGCGGGCTGGAGCATCTTCGGCCGCAGGAAGGCACCCGCCGACATGCGCGCCGAGCCTCAGCCTGAGCCGCGTGCGGCCGCGCCCCGGGCCGTCGCGCAGCCCATGCCGCCCTTGCCGCAGGCGCCATCCGAAGCGCCGCGCAACAACGCGGACGATCTGTTCCCCGATCACAAGCGGGATGAGCAGTTCGAGATACCGGCGTTTCTGCGCCGCCAGTCCAACTGACCGGCCACACATGAAAACGAAAAGGGCGGCGTCAGCCGCCCTTTCTTTTTGTCAGCTCGTCCTGCGATGGACCCAGGTAAAGCTTGCCGTCGGCAAAATCGATGGCCAGCGAAGTTGCGCAGCAAGCCCGGCCCCATGATGACGGCCGGCCGCCCATCCAGGTCGAAATAATCGAATACCGGTGCATCCGCGACGATGGCAAGCTGCCGATTCCAGGTCTTGCCGGGCAGATACACTTCCAGGTTCAACAGCCTGACCGCCGGCGAACGCTTGCCGAGCACGTCCTGCAATTCGTCCGGCGCCAGGCGGCTGAAGGCGCTTTTGTGCAAGCCCAGTTCCTCGGCCGCGCCCCAATTCATCATCGTGATGCCGGCCCCCAGATCGAACAAGGCTGTGAAACGGTGCTCATTGAAGCGGGTGCTCAGGTACCAGAAGCTGATGGGAAATTTCTTGAGCGCGCGAGCCGTCAGCTGCACCTGCGCCCAGTCTTCATAAGGTTTGGCGCTGGCGGGGCCTGGCGCCAGCAGCTTCAGGCGCATGGCGCCGCGGTCCAGCACCACGAAATAACGCGCCAGCACGTCCAGCCCGAGCACGCCATCGGCTTCATTGGCCCCGCTTTCCGGCAATACCGCGAGGGTCAAGCCTTTTATCTCTTCCCCGGCGATGCTGAGAGAATCCGGCTTGACCGGCAGGGCGTCCGCCACGTCGTTGATGCCATACACCGTCAGATGTCCCGGCTGCGACGGGGCGAGGTTCAGCATCTT
>DATAWO010000028.1:0-2726 GCA_036267165.1 Rhizomicrobium sp.
GCCGCGCCAAAGCGCGGCGCACCGCTCCTCACCCCCAGCTTTCGCTGACGCCCCGTCGTCTGGCGGGGGCCTTCGGGGCAGCCGGTGGCGGGATCTGCTTGAGCGGCGCGCCCAGCCACTTGCCCTGGCCGTGCTGGAAGCCCATGGCGCGGGCGGCCTCCGCCATCTCCTTGGTTTCGATCCATTCCGCGATGGTGGTGGTTCCCATTTCGCCGCAGAGTTTCGCCAGGCCCGCCAGCAGCGCATCGTCACGCCTGGAGGCGCCGAGCTTCTGGATCATGGCGCCGTCGAATTTCACGAAATCGACCTGGAAGGCGTGCAGGTAATTCATCGAAGCGGCGCCCGCCCCGAAATCATCCAGCCCGACGCGAAACCCCATCTCGCGCAGCGCCTGGATGGCCTTGCCGGCGGCTTCCAGATCGGCGATCGCCGCGGTCTCGGTGATTTCGATCAGGGTGCGGGGCGCAAGCTTGCGGCTCTTGGCCAGCATCGCGGCCAGCATGCCGAAGCTCGCGGGCGATGCGATGGTCTCGCCGGAGACATTAAAGGCGACATGGGCGTGCGCGTGCTGGGCGATCACGCTCAACACCTTGTTGGCCACGGCGAGGTCGAAACTGTTGGCGATGCCCAGAGCCTCGATGAACTTGACGGTTTCGCTCGTGCCTTCGGAATTGGTAAACCGCGCCAGGGCCTCGTAGTGGGAGACGTTGCCGGTCGCCAGATCGGTGATCGGCTGATAGGCGATCTCGAAGGCGCCCTCGCCCACCGTGCGGCTCATGGCGGCGAGCTTTGCCTGGGTTTCCTCCATCATGTTGATGAAGGCCGAACCGATGTCGCCATTGCCGGCGTCGATCTTGCCCTTTTCGGCGAAGCGGTTGATCACATAGCGCAGCGAGAGAAGGCGCTGTTCCGGGCTGAGCCCCGGCGCTTGCAGCGACAGGCGGGTTTCCGCCACGGCCGGGGGCGCCAGGCCGCCGGCGGCAAAGGCATCGGCGAGCTTGCGCGCCAGATCCAGTCCGCCATGGGCGGACGGGGCTACGGCGCCGAAGCCGGTATCAGAGAGACGGCCGGTGGTGGTGGCGCCGCAGGTCTGCAAGGAGTCACCAATGCGCTGCATCAGCGCGTCGGCGCCATCCGAGGAAAGCCCGGCGCAAACATCCGGAAGCCCCGGCACACTTACCAAGGTCAGTGAATCCTTGCTTCCCGCCTTTTCCGCGGCGGCGAGGAATTCGTCGCGCTGGGCGAGGCCGGTCCTGGGATCGATATTGGCGCTGGGGCCGCGCGAGCCCGGACGGGCCAGGGTGCAGGAGATATTGGCGCCGTTGTCCGGCAGCCGGAACATGGCGAGATTGGCTTCCGCGCCTGTGGCCAGCACCAGCTTGTAGGGGCCGGCACGGTCGCCGGCTTTCAGCGCCCTGGTGAAGGTGGCGAATTTGGTGCCTTCCGACGGCTTGAACAGCTTGCCGGCGGGCTTGCCCAAAAGCGCTTCGCCGCTCTCCTTGACCAGGTCCTTGGCTGCGCCGGCCGCGAACCGGATGACACCCTGCGTGTCGACTTCGAAGAGGAAATCGGCGTTGGTAAAGGCAAAACCCAGGAGCCGGATAGGATGCGGCATGCAGTCCCCGCGCGCGAAACGCCAAAACCTCGCAGGAATGTCTTAGCATGCTGTAAACGCCCGGGCGTCAGAGCGCCCTGCCAAAGCCCGCGAAAATGGCGCGGCTCAAGGGATCGTGGGTAAAACCCCATTCCGGATGCCATTGCACGCCCAGGAGAAATCCCCGCGCTCCCGGCATGGAGACCGCCTCGACCTGGCCGTCTGGGGCTGTCGCCTCGACCGCCAGATCCGGCGCCAGCCGGTCCACCCCCTGATGGTGCAGGGAGTTGACCATCGCCCCGCTGAGGCCCGACAGGCGGGCGAGAAGCCCTTCGGGCGTAAACATGACGCAATGGGCGGGGGCATATTCGGCGTCACGCGACGGCGCGCCTGGCGGCTCGCGATGATCCAACCGCCCCGCTATCTCATGCACATGCTGGTGGAGTGTGCCGCCCAGCGCCACATTCAACTCCTGAAAGCCGCGGCAGATCGCCAGCACCGGCTTTGCGGCGACGATGGCCGCGCGCAACAGCGGCAGGGTAGTGGCGTCGCGCGCTTCATCCAGCTCGGTGCCGGGGCGGCTGGCTGCGCCATAATGCAAGGGCGCGACATTGGACGGCGCGCCGGTGAAAACAAGCCCGTCCACCGCCGCCAGAACCTCGGCAACCGGCAAGGGCGCATCACGGGAAGGGATCAGCAGCGGCAGCGCGCCGGAACCGTCGCGCAGCGCGGTGATATATTCGTCATTGGCCTGATGCACCGCCATCCCGTCGAAGACGCGGCGGTCGCAGACAAGTCCCACGACCGGCATCAGTTGCGGCTCGGGGCCGGCCTGGGATCCTTCACCGGCACGGTGAACACGGCCGGGTCAAGCTGCGCCCCGATCTGGAGGTTGCCCAGGGCCACGGTGGTGTCGCCGCCCTGATTGTCCTTCACGATCCACTGGCGCAGCTCCAGCGTCGGCAGGGAGAAGACCAGGGTGATGTTGGACCTGTTCTGGTTCAGCGCCGAGCGGGCCTGCACGATCAGGGAGCCGTTCTGCTCGAACACGCCCAGGACCGAGCGGTTGGTCTTGAGATCGATATTCTCGTTCAGGAGCAGGCCCAGCGGTGTATCGGACAGGTCGTAATGG